>CAIUEQ010000123.1 GCA_903898215.1 uncultured Bacteroidota bacterium
AAAAATTGCTTTAACAATTGTAAGAAACCACAGACTCTGGGAAGTGTTTTTATCTGAAAAATTAGGATATAGTTGGGATATGGTACATGATATCGCTGAGCAGTTAGAACATATTAAAGAGCCTGATCTGGCAAATAGGTTAGATAAATTCCTAAACTATCCAATGTATGATCCTCACGGAGATCCTATTCCAAAATCGAGTGGAGAAATGCCTGCAACAGTAAAAACTTTATTATCAGAAATTACCCCGGGAAAAACATGCAGAGTTTTTGCTGTGAAAGATACATCGCCTGTATTCCTTCAATATTTATTTCAATTATCTGTTGGTATTGGCGTAAAGATCAAAATTATCGATGTCATCCCTTTTGATGGTTCAATGACAATTCAGATTGGTAAAGACAAAAAAACTATTGTTTCAAATAAGTTTGCAGAAAGCCTGTTGGTGGAATAAAATAAAAATAAGTTTAAAACTCAACATGTACTCTTAAACCGAATACATTAACAGGTCCACGATCTTTGTTATAGCCTGGATTGAAGGCAAGTTGATAATCGGCAGTTAGCCATAATGAAGGCGTGAGATTTAAATTATAAAATGTTTCCATGACCTGTTCATTCTGGTAATTTAAATTTCCTTTTCCATCACCAAGCATAAAAGTTAAGCCTCCGGCATTTAAATAATCAATATGATCTTGCGATAAACCATCAACTACGTAAGCTATTCCAAAAACATCATTTGGTCGTTTCCATCTTTTTCCATCAAAACTAAAACCTAAATGAGCACTTTGATCTACTTCTGTAAATGCCCAAATTGAACTATGTCCATCGCCATAACTTACTCTTCCAAAAATTGCAATTCCTTCTAACAGCTCTTGATCAAAACTGATATTCCATCCATACTTTTCTCCACCATAAGAAATACCTTGTTGAAATCCAGCAAAAATTGGAAGCAATAAACTATCGCCCTTCGCCATTTGATTGATGGCATTCCGGTAACTCGGGGCTCTCGATGAAGTGTGATAAACCAATGCCCGAATTTTTCCTTTACGATTATTGAATGTTAATTTCTTTTCAACTTCAAAAGTTTCAGAATGAGCTTTGCTCACATTCCAGTCAAACCACATTCCATTTGCTAAAAGAGGCACAGTGGTTGAAGCTAGGCGTGCAGCCCAAGTAGGTTTAATATATTCAACAACAATTCCCCATGTATAACCGCGGGTATTCGCTGGATAATCCCAACCTGTGCCGCTCATTAAACTCCAATTCATAAATTGTGTTCGTGGATCGTGGCTATATTTATTGTCATCAAAAAAATCAGCAATACAAAATTTACCGGCATTAATGGTGATGCGTGATGCAGGAATAATTTCTTTAACCTGATTGATCTCGTTATCGAAATACTCTTTTTTCTTTGACGTACCAACAGCAAAATGTTGTTGTAAATATGCTCTAGCAACATATGGAGTTGGAGCAACACTGCCAATTTTAAAAGTCTCTCCATTAAAAGCACCACCCATTCCCAGTACCCCGCTTAAACCCTTCCCTCCTGATATTTCCGGATTAAA
This sequence comes from uncultured Bacteroidota bacterium, assembly GCA_903898215.1. Taxonomy (GTDB): domain Bacteria; phylum Bacteroidota; class Bacteroidia; order UKL13-3; family UKL13-3; genus CAIUEQ01. The sequence continues at coordinate 1,563 of CAIUEQ010000123.1, forward strand.
ATAAAATGCAGCATTTTTCCATAATTTTCGTCCGATAAAAACTGTTGTAGTTAGCGACAAAGCTTCTTCCTGAAAAGGCGACAAACTATTTGGCCCTGAAACTTTAGCATTAAAATCGGGATGTGTTTGGTAAATTGTTGTGAGCTGAAAATGATAACTCCAGTTTGAACTCGAGTCAAATTTATTTTGATTAGATGTTTTAAATCCTTCCGACTGCGCAAAAACATTCATCGAAAATGTTATTGAAACCAAAAGAAATCCTAAATATTTTAAAATTTTCAAGCTATGTGATTTTTTTTAGATGAATAATTATTTACTAAGAACATCAGTTACTTTAAATTGTTTAGATATTCCAATAGATAGCATCATTGGTTTTTATACTAATTATTTTGCATCCTTAGTTGTGTTTTCTGAACTTTTAAAATAATCTAAACTATTACAAAGGCAGTGTTTTCATAAAAAAAGATAAGCCAATTTCTTTGGGCGAATATATAATTACAATTTAAAAACCTTCAGCTATCAACATTAAAATTTCTTAATGTCGGTTAATTCTAATAAACAAAGTGTTGCTTTGATCATTGTTAAAAATTCATTGATATTTTTTTCTCATTTGTTCAAATCAAAAAATTAAATTTACCGCCATGATTCGCATCTATTATAAAAACGGAAACGCGGTGATGAAAGACACCAACATACGACATCTTTCTACGCTCGATAATATTATTTGGGTTGATATGCAGTCGCCATTGCAGGAAGAAGAAGAATTTGTTGAAACCACATGCGGAATAAGTATACAAACACCACAGGAGATTGCTGAGATTGAAAGCAGTTCGCGATATTTTGAACGTAACAATGAAATTACGGCCAACTCAAATTTCTTGAAAATGGAAGATGGGAAATTCAATAAATATCCTGTTTCATTTATTATTAAAAACACCATTTTATATACTTACCGCCAAACGGATCTTTCTTCATTTGCTGATGTTGTTAGGAAAATTAAAGCCAATAACGAAATTTTTAATTCCGGTTTTGATGTAATGATGAGCATTCAGGAAACACGCATTGATGTTGATGCCGACATGATCGAACGCGTATCTCATGAGATCAGTGATTTTAGTAAAACCCTAAATACTGAACAAAACCCGAGCAGAGAATTGCTCTTAGATGTTACTGTGTTACAGGAAAACA
>CAIUEQ010000124.1 GCA_903898215.1 uncultured Bacteroidota bacterium
AATACTTCATTAATTTTAGACATAGGAAATGTTTGAACAAAATCTTTTATCTCCAATTTTCCGGATGCAATTAGATCAACTACTTCTGGATACAACTCAGGTTTGCAACCCCATGTTCCAATAAGCTTTGCATCAAATGCCATAAGGTTACTTAAGCGCACTTCCAATTTATCCATTGTGAAACCAACGATAGAAAGTGTGGAAGCAAAAGTGATGAGATTGAATGCAAGATCTTGTCCGGGTTTTGTTCCAGAGATTTCAAAAATCTTCCAACCAACTTTTGGTGCTTTTAATTCTTTAGCGATCTCTTTTACTTTTTCTTTGATTGTTCTTGTATCCAAACCTTTGATGTTAAGTGTTGCATCAATTCCATTTTGTTTTGCGATGGCTAGTTTTTCATCACTCAGGTCAAGCGCTAAAACTTTTGCTCCAAATATTTTTGCTATTTGTGCTCCATAAATTCCAACTCCGCCAACACCAATCACAATAGCAAAATCACCTTCAACAAGTTCCGATTTTTTTACAACTTGATAAGGAGTTGAAATCGCATCAGCAATCACAGATAATTCTTCAAGAGAATATTTTTCTAAAACTTTATCCGGCACAGGACATAAAAATTTTGAAGGAACTTTTATATGCGATGCAAATCCACCATGAAAATCATTTCCCGGCATCAATTGGTTGCGGCAAATATTGCTTCTATCGTTTTTACACAAATCACATTCTCCACAAGGAAGAACAGCAGGAATAATCACATTTTTACCAATCCATTCTTTATCACCGGCAATCACAGTTCCGCTAATTTCATGACCGAGTGTTAAAGGCAATGCATGTTTTGTTTGCACACCATGATGCCAAAAACTAATATCGGTATGGCAAACTCCACAGCCTGCAATTTTAACTAATACTTCACCATCATTTAATTCAGGAAAAGGACTTTCGGTAAGCTGAAATGGTTTGTTCAGTTCTGTCATTTGCCATTGAAATATTTTTTCGCTCATATGTTTTTAGAGATTACAATTTTCATACAATACAGCCGTTCCTTGTCCGCCACCGATACAAGCAGAACCGATACCGTATTTTACTTTTCTTTCATTCATGGTACGAGCAAGTGTGAGTGAAATACGCGTGCCACTTGCAGCAAGCGGGTGACCAAAAGCAATTGCACCACCGTTTACATTTGCACGTTCGCGGTCAAAACCAAGTTCGCGTTCGCAACCGATAAATTGTGCTCCGAATGCTTCATTGATTTCTATCAGTCCGATGTCGTCAATTTTTAAACCTGTCATTTCTAACAATAATTTTATAGCGGGCACAGGTCCAAGTCCCATAAATTTCGGATCAATTCCACAAGTTGCAGAAGCCAAAAATTTTGCAATTGGTTTAAGATTTTTTTGTTGAACAGAATTTTTTCCTGCAACAATTACTGCTGCCGAACCATCAACAATTCCACTAGAATTTCCTGCTGATTGAACGCCATCTTTTGCAAATACACTTGTCAGTTTTCCAAGTTGTTCTAATGTTGTAGCTCTAACATTTTCGTCAGCAATAAAATTTTCAACGCCACGTGGAAGTCTTACTTTACGAGATTTTAAACCTTCTATTTCAAATACTGTTGAATTTAATGCAACGATTTCATCTTTGAAAAAACCTCTCGCTGTTGCTTCCAATGCTTTCGTATATGAACGCAAAGCAAACTCATCAACTTCGGCTCTTGTGATGCCAAATTTTTTCGCAACATTTTCTGCTGTGCTTCCCATTGCACAACCTGCAGCGGTATCATCAAGTGCAACCCAAAGCATATCTAAAAATTGCAACTGACCAAGAGGATATCCCATTCTTCCGCCAAAACTTACAGTAGGAGCGAGCGACATATTTTCTGTTCCACAACATAAAACGGTATCAGCTTTTCCAAGAGTAATTTGTTCAGATCCCGTGATGATTGTTTCAAAACCTGATGCACAAATTCTTTGAACCATCAATGCTGGAACAGCTTCATGCAAACCTGCAAATAATGCAATATGACGAGGGAGAAAATATGCATCACCACAAGCTTGTCCGATATTCGCAATTATTGCTTGATCAATATCGTGAGCTGTTATACCTGATTTTTCAATTGCTGCTCGTGATGAAAAAATTCCAAGATCAATAGGAGATACTTGCCCAAGTGTTCCGCAAAATTTTCCGAAAGGGGTACGTGCTCCGTTTACTAAATAAATATCATCGTAAATTATTCCAATTCCTTTTTCCTTATTGTGGTATGCTTTCATTTTTAATTATTTTTTATTCGATTTGTAAGTCAAATTATACATTAACATTTTCTAGTTCTGGATTTGCAACTTGTGCATTCCAGTTTTGTTTTGCTAATAAAGCTGCACCAAAAGCAACAGTGTGTTGAGGCTGTTCAATTGTTTTTATTTCTTTATTAAATTTTTCACTGAGGATATTACTTAAGTATGGATGGTGTTCAATAACTCCCCCAATCATATAAGTTGGAATGCCAGGAAGCAATCTCATTTTTGCAACTTTATTGGCAATTGAAATATAAATACCACGAGCGATATCTTGTTTTTTCATGCCATCAAAAACCCAATTCATGATTTCTGTTTTTGCAAACACTGTACAAAAGCTGTTCAATTCTTTATCATATTCTGAATGCGCTGCAAGACTGCTCATATCAGATATACTTATTTCTGCTCTCTCCGAAATTTCTGCTAAAAAAGATCCTGTTCCTGCAGCACATTTATCATTCATGTAAAAATTAGCAACATGATTATTGATATCTGCATGTATTACTTTGATGTCTTCACCGCCAATATCGATAATGTTTTTTTCTCCTGGATGGAACATTGATACTCCGGCTGCAGCACAATTTATTTCTGTTTTAATAATATCAGTTTCAGTAAAATGTTTTCTGCCGTAGCCGGTTGCACAACTGTATTTAATATTAAAGGTTGAATGAATAGATTGCAGTACATGTTTCATTGCATGTCTGTCTTTATTCATCGTTTGTAAAATATATCTGAATACTGTTTTCCCTTTCTCATCTATCACAACAAATTTTGTGAAAGCTGATCCAAGATCTATTCCAAGGAAACAATCTTGTTCTTTGAAATAAATTGTAGAACGATTTTTTTCAACCAATCCTTTGCTTAATATTTTTTTATTTACTTCTCCTTCAACACCCGGCATTCTGTTCATCACATTTTTGTTGGTCATTGCTTTTACCATATTTGTAAATGCAAGATTGAGCGATGTTTTTACGTAATGTTTTTTACCGTATTCAACAATTTTTCCATTAAAATAATCTATTTCAGTTTGTCGGTTGTTGATAATATCTACTGCTAATGATGGAAAGTGATCACCACCTTTTTTTAGATATTGCATACACTTTCTAACAAAGTCATCAGGGAAACGAATTTTTTCTTTTTCGGCAACATCTATTCCTTCGTTGATGATCTGCTCAATAAGTTCAACAGTATCTTCGTCAGCCATAGCTTCAGCCATTGTTAATCTTCCAACACCACAAAGCGCACTAAGCGATGCATTCAAAATTGTTTTTTCCCAAATGCGTTTTGAGAGTTCAAATGAACCGATGCTCTCTGTGAAAAAATCTATAGAATTTAAAATGTCGGCAAATTGTTGAGATTCTTTTGTTCTACTATCATCAACAGAACCGATATAATTTGGAGGAGTAAAAAATGAAACTCTGGCGGTGTTTGGTGAAGCAAGATTTCCAGCATAATTGATGATCATACGCAAAGTTTTCGATTCACCGAAAGTTGATGAAATGATCTGCTCTGTATCAATTCCGTTTTGTGCAGCGATAAAAGTAATTTTATCTGAGTTCAACAATTCAGCTTCTTTGATTGCTCCGTTTGTTTGATATGATTTTAAAGAAAATACTAAATAATCAAGATCCAGGTGACGCATATCGCTAACAGAATCATACACATTTTCGAAGCGTGTTGTTGATTCGATAATATGTTCGAGCACTATTCCTTCATCACGAATTTTTTTAAGTTTAAAATCGTCCTTATCACAAATAGCCACATCGCAACCTGCTTCTTTGAGTTTAACAGCGAGGATCATTCCCACCGGTCCCAAACCTACAACCCCGACTTTTATTTGTTTTATGTTTTCCATCAAATTATTATTATTTATTTATGTTATTTCAGAAATTGATTGATTATTTAGATGTTTCTGATAATGTATACTTCTTCATCCGCAGGAACATTATTTATGTGCATTTTTTGAAGTAGTTTTTTATATTTTTCGATGATAGCTTCTTGTGAAAATTCTTTTTCGTCATCAGGTAGAGAAATATTAATGATGGAGGTAAATTTTATTTTATCAGCATCATTCTCAATTACACGATTTACAAGTTTCAAGCAGCCTGTTAAACATTTCCCTAATTCATCTAAATTTCTTGGACAAAAACATCCTTCTTCAGGTGATAAGTTATAATTTGGATTGTCGAATAATTTTTTATTTGGAAAAAGTAATGCAACAGGATTTTCATTTTCATCTTTATTCACTACAACATACTTCACGTAGTGACACGAATTTTCAATAAGTTTTTCTATAATATGAGAGTCTACCTTTTCGCCTGTAGAAAGTTTGAATATCCGGGTTTCAAAAGATTTTTTTTCACTCATGATGATATTATTTTTATTAACTAGTTAAATTTTAATTCGTAAAAAAAAAAATTAATGAATTAACATTTTCGCACTTTCTATTTGTTCTAAAAAAGTTTCAATTTTGGTGATACTTTGTCCTTCCGAATAAAATCTCAGGTCACATAAGTCGGCTTCAATAACAAGAGTTGGGATTCCTAATTTTTCCGTAATTCTTTGAGGCATTCCAAAACGGTTATTTGAATTATTCGCACAAGTTTTCGCATCATGAAAAATCATTCCGTCAATACGAAAATCTTTCACAAGCTGAGCGAGAATTTTTTCTTTAGCGGCTTCACTTCTATTAATAAAAATTTCAGTGTATGCTTTTGCTGATGATGCAAAAGGATCTTTTTCATCAAATGAATCGAACACCCAACTATTGCAATAAGTTGAAGCAACAACTGCTGCATTGTTTTGAATGAACAACTCCGACATTGATCTTAATTTTCCCCAGATTGGCATTCCGTCCCAATAAATTCTGCAACGTTCTTCTTCCAAAAATCCAATACCATTATTAACGTTACCTTCAAGTTCTTTTAGGAGAGTTGTATAATAATCTTTGGCAATTTGTGTTCCACGTAAAACTACTATTGGTCCCATGTGAATGGTAGCGTCAAAAAAACTTAAAGGAGCAGGTGATACACTTGCTGTCCATAAAACTTTTTTCCAAAGGTCAGTAGCTTCTTTACTTAATTTTAAAGTCTCACGAAAGCGGTCGATATCAAATTTTAAACCTGTAACTTTTTCGCATAATGGAATCAATTCTTTGAACTGTGCAGCAACATCATCTATTTCTTCTTTGGTTACTTCATCAACATGTCGGGGAGGGTTTATTCCAAAAGTTGGACAATCTAATTCTCTTCCAAAATATGTAAACCAATCTTGCACTTCGCGACATTGATTTGTATTGTAAACTATCAGATCAGGTTTTGGTGGACCTTCCAATCCGTAGTGTTCTGTAAGTGGTGTTTTCTTTGTTAAATATGATCCAATATCGGCAGTTAAATAAGAGCATATATCATTAGAGTATCCAAGTTTTGACGATTCAGGAATTAGATCTCCGGCAGTTCTTGTAGCTCCAAGTAATGCACCGTGGTTCTCAGGGAAATGAACTTCAAATCCAAACGAACGTAATAATTCGGCTGGACCAACACTTGTACACCATGCATATTTTTTAGTGGTGTCTTTCATACCAAGAAAATAATTTCCCATTATTTCCTTCATCAATTTTG
>CAIUEQ010000125.1 GCA_903898215.1 uncultured Bacteroidota bacterium
CTGTGAAATCTGTGGCTCAAATAAAAGACTATACATATGAAAAATACCATAAGTAATAAATTGAAAGGAGTGCTTAAACATATTATGATATAAAAAATTTGACAGTAATTAAAATTTAAGACTTTTTTTATTTGCACTTCCAATTTAATATTGATGCAGCATACCACTCATGAAATCATCTAATAAAAAAATAATATTTTGGCTTTACTCCGGTTGCATTTTAGTTTTTGCAATGGTGGTAATTGGCGGTATCACTCGCCTAACAGGTTCAGGATTATCAATAACCGAATGGAAGGTCATTACAGGAACATTGCCACCCCTGAACGAAACTGATTGGCAGTTAGAGTTTGCTCAATATCAACTATCGCCACAGTTTCAAAAAATAAATTCCGATTTTAACATCGAAGATTTTAAACAAATTTATTTCTGGGAATATTTTCATAGGCTAATTGGTCGAATGATTGGAATTGTATTTATCATTCCATTTCTATATTTCTATTTCAAAAAACAGATCGATAAAAAATTATTACCAAAGCTCATTATCATTTTTTTACTTGGTGCGTGGCAAGGTTTCTTGGGTTGGTATATGGTTAAAAGTGGTTTGCAGAATAATCCTTTTGTAAGTCATTACCGACTTGCCATTCATTTAGTAAATGCCTTCCTCACATTCGGATATATATTTTGGGTAGTTCAGGATTTAAATTATCCATCACCGAAAAATAAAACCATCAATAAAAATATATTGCTACTAAGTATAACGGCCTTTGTTTTATTGATCATTCAAATTACTTATGGTGCTTTTGTGGCTGGACTTCATGCAGGACATATTTTTAATTCGTGGCCAAAAATGGGTGATGATTGGATTGCTTCATCTGTTACCTCATCTTTTGAAAGTGATGGAATAACTAGTTTATTTAACAGCATGGCAACCGTTCAATTCATTCACCGCACCCTAGCTTTAATTGTTTTTTGTTTGGTGTTTGGTATTTGGCTGATGAGAAAAAAACTTTCGTGGAAATTAAATTTTCAACAAATCTCTTCCATCAATATGACGATGGCAATCATGTTAATTCAGGTACTTTTAGGCATATTTACTTTATTGTTTAATGTTCCGGTTTGGCTTGGTGTGCTTCACCAGGCAGGTGCATTTATGATTTTTGCAGCCATGATATTTCAGATTCATCGTATTGCTAAAAGCTAAACTATTGTAATACTATCTTGTTTAATAAGTAAAATAAATAGGATAATTCTTTTAGCTACCCCAATATAAAATTATAAATAACTATAAATTTGAGAAGTGAGCTATCTCCTAGAATAGTATAGCCAAAGAATACACAGATTTATTGTAAAACAATTTTTTATAATCTGTGAAATCTGTGGCTCAATTAAAGGACTAATTACTCCGAAATAAACATAATAAGCACTAAATCGAAAGGGTGCTAATGCGAATTATTATAAAAAAAAGTTATGAAAGTTGAAATTTGGAGTGATGTAATGTGTCCGTTTTGTTATATAGGAAAAAGAAAATTTGAAAATGCTCTTGAGCAATTTGCTCATAAGGATGAAGTTGAAGTTGTTTGGAAAAGTTTTCAGTTAAATCCTGATATGAAAACTGAAGAAGGTAAAAATATCAACCAATATTTGGCTGAGGCAAAAGGCTGGAGCATTGAGAAAGCTAAAGAAATGAATGACCATGTGAGTGGCATTGCCAAAGATATTGGACTTACTTATCATCTTGATAAAGCAGTTGTTGCAAACTCATTTGATGCTCATCGATTTTCGCATCTTGCAAAAAAATACGGCAAACAAAATGATGCCGAAGAAAAATTATTTGAAGCGTATTTTACTGATGGAAAAAATACTGCCGATCATCAAACGCTTGTTCAGTTAGGTTCTGAAATAGGAATGGATGCAACTGAAATTTCAACAGTTTTATCGAGTGATGAATTTACTGATGAAGTAAATCAGGATATTTACGAAGCACAACAAGTTGGTGTGCGTGGAGTTCCATTTTTTGTGTTAGGAGAAAAATATGCAATCTCAGGTGCGCAAGAAAGTTCAACTTTTTTACAAGCGTTGAATAAAACATGGGAAGAAATAAGTAGCAATTAGTTATTTGCCTCTTTCTTTTAGCTTCTAGCTATTAGCCTCTAGCTTTTAGCTTCTAGCTATTAGCCTCTAGCTTTTAGCTTTTACTCCCTTGAGAGTTATCACTTGCGTTCCTTGCGTTTAAATATTTTTAACCGCAAAGGCGCAAAGTTTTTCGCAAAGTTCGCTATGATATTTTGAAACAAAATTTATTATCAAATCAATATTTTCATTGCATCAAGTTAGTAGTTTATTGGAATAATGTTTTCAATTAACACTAAGTGTTTTATAAATACTATTTTTGAATAATGGAATCCGAAAACAATAAAATAAATGAACCTGCTTTTCCATATGGAACGATAAGAAAAGCTACGTTCGAAAGTTTGGAGGAAGAAAATCGATTATATTCATTAAAACTTTCACCAATTGAACGTTTAGCATATATGCATGAATTAACACTTAATGCTTATGGTGCTCATACTGAATTTATTAAAGAAATCCCCTTATTTATTTACAAGAGATAATGGATATATTTTACGAGCCACATAAAAAAATGCTCAAAACTTTGGTTGACTTTAAGGTTGACTTCATTTTGATTGGAGGTTTTGCTGTTAATTATTATGGATATAATCGTCCTACAGGTGATATGGATATTTGGCTTAAACCTACGAATGAAAATAAACTAAAACTTATTAATGCATTACAACAATTTGGGTTCAATAAAGATAGTATCGATTATGTTTCGTCACTTGATTTCGCAAAACCTGAAGTCTTTGCATGTGGTGAACCGCCCGTTCGTGTTGATTTTTTAACAAAAATTTCTGGGATAGATTATAATGAAGCTGATTCTCAAAAAGTATTAGCACCAATGAGTGATATTCAAATTCCTATTTTACATCTTCATCATTTAGTTTTATCAAAAATCTCAAATGATAGAACAAAAGATAAATTAGATGTAGAGGAGTTACAAAAAATAGAGGCACTAAAAGATAAACGTTTAAATTAATCCCAATTATTGTCAAGTTTTTATTCTATACTTTTAATCATTGGTTTATCACCCTGCGCTTTGTTTCTTAGAGTCCCGATAACTATCGGGATTACGTTTAAATTATTTTAACCGCAAAGGCGCAAAGATTTTCGCAAAGTTCGCTATGATAAAAAGATACAAAATTTACAATCAAATCAATAAATGATTTTTGGTTTCACACCTTGCGTTCCTTGCGTTTAAATATTTTAACCGCAAA
>CAIUEQ010000126.1 GCA_903898215.1 uncultured Bacteroidota bacterium
AACCTTCAATCATAAATTTATAGATATTCAAAAAATATGACCTCTCTCATATTTACAAAAATTTAGTCTTCAATATTACTTTCTTTAATTAATTTTTTGATGTTAAGAATTTTTATTTTCTTTTTTTCGAGCCCAATCAACCCTTCATCGCGAAGGCCATAAAGAAGTCGGATTGCTGTTTCGGTAGACATGCCGGCAATATTGGCAATATCTTCACGAGTCATTACAACATTTATAGTTTGATTATCTTCCTCTGTTCCAAAAAGTTCATTTAATAAAAGTAAGGTTTCTGCAATTCTGTTTCGTGTAGGTTTTTGAATGATCTCCACAATTTTTGTTTCAGCAGCACCTAATTTATCGCTTAACAGTTTCATTAAATTCATAGAAACCGAAGGATTGTTTTTCATCAGTTCAAAAAAAGTATCTTTTGATAAAAAACACAAAACTGAATCTTCTAAAGTTTCGGCAGTAGCATTATAGTTGCTTCCGCTAATTAATGAACGATAGCCAAGAATATCACCTTCTTTGGCTAACCGTAAGATTTGTTCTTTTGCGTTTGAGCCCAACTTTTGAACTTTAACCTTTCCTGAATACACAATATAAATTCCCAAAGGCCTTTGTCCAACGTTAAAAATAATTTTCCCCTTTTTGAATTCTAAATGGTTTTTATTGTGATTTAAGCATTGAACGTCTTCGGGGCGGAGGTTATTGAAAACGCTCAATTTTCTCATTAAACATGAGCCACAATCAAGAGGGTATTCTTTATTTACAGACATTAAAAATTTGAGTAAACCAATTAAAACAAGTGATATTATAAATGTTTTTATCTTGCTACGAATATAGTTTTGTAAAGCAATTTATTATCATTGTGGCATAAATAGAATAGTCATAAACTTATGTTAATGCCCCAAGTTGCCGTTATTGTTTTAAATTATAATGGCATGCAGTTTTTAGAAAAGTGTTTTGATAGCTTAAAGGCAAGCACTTATAGCAATGTTGAATTATTGATGTATGATAATTTTTCTAATGATGAAAGTGTAAAATTCATCAAAGAAAAATATCCAGATGTGAAGATTGTTCAGTCGTTTATTAATGGGGGGTATAGTCGTGCCTACAATGAAGCCATTAAACATACTAAAGCAAAATATTCGGTTTTATTAAATAATGATGTTGAGGTTGAGCCAAACTGGTTGGAACCATTGGTTGAAGCAGCAGAGGCTGACGATAAAATTGCAGCCCTACAACCAAAATTAATTTGGCTACTTGATAGAAAACGTTTTGAGTATGCAGGATCTTCTGGTGGCGAAATGGACAAATATGGCTATCCATTTTTAAGAGGAAGAATTTTTTCTACAATTGAATTTGATAACGGACAATACGATGATGTGAAAGAAATTTTTTGGGCAAGCGGTGCCGCATTATTTGTTCGAACTGAAGTTTTTACTCAGAGCATCGGGCTTGATGAAACCTTTGTTCATCACATGGAAGAAATTGATATGTGCTGGCGTTTTCATTTGTTGGGATATAAAATTAAAGTTATTCCAACATCGGTAGTAGCGCATTATGGAGGAGCTACAATTATCAGTGATAGCTTTAAAAAAATGTACTGGAATCACCGGAATGCTATGTTTATGCTTTTTAAAAATCTCGACCATAACGACCTGGCAAAAATTCTATCCATTCATATTTTGTTTGATATTGCAACAATTTTTCATTCTATTTTTAACCTAACGTTTAAACGCGGAATAGCTGTAATATATGCTTACATGTGGTTGTTTATCAATTTTAAATTGCTCATTCAAAAAAGGAATGAAGTACAACACATGCGAAAAGAAAGTGATGGTTCAGCAATGAAATTATTGTTTCAAAAAAGTATTGTTATTCAATATTTTTTAAGAAAGAAAAAAACCTATTCGGAAGTAATTAAAACAACACATTAAAAAATGGAACTCAAAAAAGTAAGCGAACATTTAAATGGCATCGTAGTAATTATGCCTGAAGTTTTTCAAGATGAAAGAGGATTTTTCCTTGAATCGTACAGAGCCGATCAATTTAAAAACATGGATCTCGATTTACATTTTGTTCAGGAAAACCATTCAGGTTCTGTAAAAAATGTTTTGCGCGGATTACATTTCCAATGGGAGCCACCAATGGGAAAGTTGATGCGTGTTACAGCGGGTGAGGCATTTTTGGTTGCGGTTGATATTCGTAAAGGATCGCCAACAATTGGAAAATGGTTTGGAGAAATTGTAAGCGCTAAAAACAGAAAACAAATTTGGGCTCCTGCAGGATTTGCTCGTGGATTTTGTGTGTTAAGTGATTTTGCAGAATTGCAATACATGACAACCGGTGTTTATAGCAATAAGGCAGAGTCGGGTATTTTGTGGAATGATCCTGAAATTGGAATTGAGTGGCCGGTAACAAATCCGATACTTTCTGGTAAAGATGAAAAGGCTCAAACATTAAGTGAATGGATGAGCAAACCTGATTCGGATAATTTTAAATATTAATTTCCGTTAACTTTTTAAATATACAAATATGAAAATTTTAGTTGCAGGCGGAGCAGGATTTATTGGTTCAGTAGTAGTTCCAAAACTTGCCGACAGAGGTTACGAAGTTGATGTAATTGATTGGTGTTGGTTTGGAAATCATTTGCCAAATAATATCAAACTAATCAAGAAAAACATTTTTGATATTACTGAGGAAGAACTCAAAGTTTATGATACCGTAATATTTTTAGGTGGAGTGTCGAATGATCCTATGGCAGAGTTTTCTCCAAAAGATAATTTTATTTACAACTCAGCTTTGCCGGCTTACCTATGTTTTATGGCAAAAAAAGCTAACGTAAAACGCTTTATTTACGCAGGTTCGTGTTCGGTTTATGGTTATACCGTTGATGAGTTGTATGATGAAGAATCGCCAACAGTATCGGCTTATCCTTATGGAATTTCGAAACTTCAGGGCGAACTTTCTGTGATGCAAATGAAAGACGAAAACCACTCGGTTATTTGTTTTCGACAAGGAACGGTATGCGGTTATAGTCCACGAATGAGATTAGATTTGGTAATCAATACCATGTTTAAAAATGCAATTAGTTTAGGGCAAATCACTTTGAACAACCCCGCAATTTGGCGACCAATTGTAAGTCTTCATGATCTTTCGGATGCTTACATACGTGCGGTTGAAGCAAGTGATGAAATTTCTGGTGTGTTTAATATTTCATCGGCAAATTATACACTCGGTCAGCTTGGAGATATTGTTAAAGAACGTATCGAAGCGCAAACAGGGAAGGCAATCAAAATGCAAATAAATCATAATAAAGATTTTAGAAATTATAAAGTGAGTTGCGATAAAGCTGCGCGTGTTTTGGGTTATGTGCCAAAAGATGATGCAGGAGCAATCGTTGACAATCTCTTTGCGAACTATGAAAAGTTCAAAGATTTTGAAAATCCAGAGTATTACAATATCCAAATATTTAAAAATATTAAAGACCAGATGGCAGTGTAAATTGGTTTTCGGTTCACAGATCACAGTGAACTGTTAACCGTGAACTGATAACTAAAATACAAACATGAAAATAGCAGTTACAGGTGCAAACGGACAATTAGGTTCTGATATTTGTTCGGTATTAAAACAAGAAGGTCATGAAGTGATTGAACTCAATCATGATGAATTTGATATTATCAATTACGAATTTGTTTCGGCAATGTTAAATGATGTCAAGCCTGATGTACTTATCAATCCTGCAGCATATCATCATGTTGAAAAATGTCAGAACGATGCTGATATGGCATTTTCAGTGAATGCAACAGCACCTTTCAACATGGCAAAAATTTGCAAAGAGTTGAATGCTTTATTTATTCATATCAGTACCGATTATGTTTTTGATGGACTGAAAAACGCTCCTTATCTTGAAACAGATTGTGCAAATCCTTTAAATAATTATGGCATTTCAAAACTTGCAGGCGAGCAAATGATTGCGACAACAGGTTGCAGATATTTAGTTATTCGCACATCCGGTTTGTATGGAGTAAATCCTTGCCGTGCAAAAGGCGGAAAGAATTTTGTGGAGTTGATGTTAAGTTTAGCCGAAGCAGGAAAACCAATTCGTGTGGTTGATGATGAAAAAGTTTCGCCAACATTTACGCTTGATTTGGCACGTCAAATTTCAACTTTATTAACGATAAAAGATTCGGGAGTTTGCCATGCAACTGCCGAAGGAAATTGTTCGTGGTACGAGTTTGCTTCAGCAATATTTGAATTGGCGAATATTGATGCAAACCTTAGCAAAGCTGATCCTTCAGAGTTTGCTATCAAAGTTAACAGACCAAAATATTCAGTACTTGAAAATCATTTTCTTAAATCAAAAAAATTAAATACGATGAGAGAATGGAAAGATTCGTTGAGAGAATATTTGAGCTTGAGAGGAAAATAATTATATAGTACTTCCACCATTTAATAGTCTTGTTAAAACAACAGACTAGAGTCACGCTTGTTAAAAATTTATCACTAGTTTTTATCATCAAAGCAGCCTCGAACAACGAAAGGCTAGAAACGTGTTTTGCGTTTAAGTTTTCAAACTAAAAAATTTCCTAAACAAAATTATTCACACACCCTGCTACTTCCAATTAATCCATTATTTTTGCCCAATTTTAGATGATGCTTTGATTTTTTGATCATCTACATACCACCATTTTTGCAAAGTATAATTATGCCAAAAGACAGCAGTATAAAATCAGTATTAATCATTGGAAGCGGTCCAATAATTATCGGACAAGCATGTGAGTTTGACTATTCGGGAAGCCAGGCTTCTCGCTCTTTAAAAGAAGAAGGAATCAAAGTTTCATTGATCAATTCGAATCCGGCAACTATTATGACAGATCCTGTTACGGCAGATCATGTTTACTTGTGGCCGCTTACTTCCGAGAGTATTGAAAAAATATTACAGGAGCAAAAAGACCTGTCCCGAGATGGTCGAGGGATTGATGCTGTACTTCCAACTATGGGAGGACAAACAGCATTAAACCTTGCTATCGAATGCGAAGAGTTGGGAATTTGGGAAAAGTATAATGTGCGTATGATAGGAGTGGATACACAAGCAATTGAAACTACAGAAAACCGCGAAAAATTTCGTCAGAAAATGATCGAGATTGGAGTGGGTGTTGCACCATCTCGCACAGCAAATTCGTTTTTGGAAGGAAAAGAAATTGCACAGGAAATAGGTTTTCCTTTAGTAATTCGACCTTCGTATACTTTGGGTGGAACAGGAGGAGGTTTTGTATGGAAAAAAGAAGAGTTAGACAATGCTCTTCAAAGAGGTTTATCTGCATCGCCAACTCATGAAGTGCTTGTTGAAAAAGCAGTGTTCGGATGGAAAGAATATG
Organism: uncultured Bacteroidota bacterium; assembly: GCA_903898215.1. Taxonomy (GTDB): domain Bacteria; phylum Bacteroidota; class Bacteroidia; order UKL13-3; family UKL13-3; genus CAIUEQ01. The sequence goes on from CAIUEQ010000126.1 coordinate 5,385, forward strand.
AGCTGGAATTGTTGCGTGATAAAAATGATAATGTTGCTGTGATTTGTGTGATAGAGAATTTTGATCCGATGGGAATTCACACCGGAGACTCAATAACTGTTGCACCTGCAATGACTTTGAGTGACTCATGTTACCAACATATGCGCGACCTTGCAATTTTGATGATGCGCAGTATAGGAAACTTTAGTGGTGGGTGTAATGTGCAATTTTCGGTGAACCCCGAAGATGAAAGTATCATTGCAATTGAAATAAATCCTCGTGTTTCTCGCTCATCAGCACTTGCTTCAAAAGCAACGGGTTATCCTATTGCAAAAATTGCTGCAAAGCTTGCCATTGGGTATCATCTTGATGAACTAAAAAATCCTGTTACAAAAACAACATCAGCTTATTTTGAACCTGCATTGGATTATGTAATTGTAAAAATACCACGCTGGAATTTTGATAAATTTAAAGGTGCTGATAAAACACTCGGCCTTCAAATGAAATCTGTTGGTGAGGTGATGGCAATCGGAAGAACATTTATCGAGGCATTGCAGAAGGCTTGTCAGAGTTTGGAAATAAAGCGAAATGGTTTAGGTGCCGATGGCTATGAAAGTAAAAAGTTAGACGATATTTTAGAGAAATTGCAAAATCCTTCATGGGATAGATTGTTTGCCGTAAAAGATGCTTTGAGTTTGGGTGTGCCAATTTCATCTGTAGAAAAAATCACAAAAATTGATCGTTGGTTTCTTACCCAAATTAGTGATTTGGTTCGAATAGAAACTGATACCAGACGTTTTCATTTGAACAATATTCCTTCAGAATTGATGCTTGAGTTAAAGCAAAAAGGATACAGCGATGTACAAATTGCGTGGCTTCTGGGAGCTGATACAACTGAAGATGATGTTCGGGCTCTACGAAAAGGAATGGGTATTATCAGAAGTTATAAAACAGTTGATACATGTGCTGCAGAATTTACTTCACCAACAAATTATTTTTACTCAACATACGATGGCGAAAATGAAAGCATTGTAAGCGATAAGAAAAAAATTATTGTACTTGGATCTGGTCCGAACCGCATTGGGCAAGGTATTGAATTCGATTATTGTTGCACACATGGATTGCTTGCAGCAAAAGAATGTGGTTATGAAGCCATCATGCTAAACTGTAATCCTGAAACAGTTTCTACAGATTTTGATATGGCCGATAAATTATATTTTGAGCCTGTATTTTGGGAGCATTTGATGGACATTATTGAACACGAAAAACCGGAAGGTGTTTTGGTTCAACTTGGAGGACAAACAGCTTTAAAACTGGCAAAGAAATTAAAAGAAAACAGAATTAAAATTATAGGAACAGATTATGAAAGCATGGACTTATCAGAAGACCGTGGTTCGTTCTCAGATTTACTAAAAGAGTTAAACATTCCTTATCCAAATTATGGTGTTGCTGAAGATGCTGACGAGGCAATAAAAGTTGCTAAAGTTGTTGGCTATCCGGTGCTTGTGCGTCCATCTTATGTATTAGGCGGACAAGGAATGAAGATTGTTATCAATGATGAAGATTTAGAAAAAGCGGTAATAGATTTGCTTGGAGAACTTCCAGGAAATCGTGTATTAATTGATCATTTTTTAGATAGAGCAGAAGAGGCAGAAGTTGATTTAATATGTGATGGTGAAGATGTTCATATCATCGGAATGATGGAACATATTGAGCCTGCAGGAATTCACTCTGGCGATTCGAATGCTGTGTTGCCACCATTTAGTTTAAGCGAAAACGTAAAAAAGCAAATGGAAGATTATGCTACCAACCTTGCTTTTAAAATGAATATTCGAGGCTTATTAAATATTCAATTCGCGATAAAAAACGAAAAAGTATATGTGATAGAAGCCAATCCTCGTGCATCACGAACAGTTCCTTTTATTGCAAAAGCATACCAAATTCCATACATCAATATTGCAACAAAAGTGATGTTGGGAACTCACAAATTGAAAGACTTTACCTTTGAAAGAAAACTTGTTGGTTTTGCAATAAAAGAACCGGTTTTTTCATTTGATAAATTCCCTGATGTAAACAAAGAGCTCGGACCTGAAATGAAATCAACAGGTGAAGCTATAAGGTTTATCAAAGATCTACACGATCCAATCTTCCGTCAATGGACGAAAGAAAAGAGCATGTATCTGAGCAAATAATGAAAACAAATTTTACCAGGCGTAGCTAAACATCGAGGGAATATTGTTTGCGATTTGATTTGCAACTGATGGATTTATAGTATAAGTGTCGGTGGTATTTTGTGTTTTAAAATTAATGCCCTGTATTAATTTTCCATAGTCGCATACCATGTGAATTTCTTGTTGTTGATTTGCTGTTACTGTGAAATTTTGTTGAGGCATTGTAACTTTTCTGCATAATTTATTTGAACCTATTTTAAAAGAGAACGGAATATTAGGCAAGCCTGTTTTGTCAAGAGTTGTGTCTGCAAAACCCTGAACATTCATAAATATATAACCTTGTGAAACATTGCCAAACCACATTGAAGGAGTTTGTGCTGAAAGAACATTTGATGAATCGGAAAACATAGAAGGAGAGTTTGTGTTAGCAATCGAATCTAAACCAATAACAAACGAAACAGAAGTATAATTTCCGGCAGGAATACTCCCAACAGCATACGGTTCAGTTTCTGTTTTTTTTAATAAATAAACTCCGGGAAAAGTAACTACTGAACCATCGGTATTTTGTGCAGTGATTCCAGAAATATAAAACTGAGCAATACTTAAAACAATTTTTCTACCCGAAGCATCAAGGGCGGTATCTCCGTATAAAACCTCCGTGCTGTCAATATTTGTATGAAGATGAAATAGTAATGAACCTTTTGCAATAGCTTCAGGCGTAAGTGTTGGAGATGAGTCGGTGTTTTTTTTACACGAAAAAAAAATAGAAAGTAAAGCAAAAAATATAGTTGACGATTTTAGTGATTTCATAAATAAAGTTTTGAAAATTGTAGTTAAAAAACAGAATGAATATAAAATAAATAATATTGCCATTGAGCAAATGCATGGCGATGTAACGACAAAAGCAAGTGTCGATTAATAGCAATATTTATTAAGATTTTGAAGGCTGATTTAAGAAAATCAGAAAACAGTTATACCGCTTTGGGTGGCTGAAAAATATCGAAAAAAGGTGAAGGGTATTCAGATATTTCAAGTATGGAGAAATATAAATTTTGAAGAGAATTATGCTTGATAAGTTTAATCTCGGAATGAGAGCAAAATAAAACAACTTCAGAAAAATCTTTAATACTTATTGGTGTATTATTTTGGTTTTCATCTGATGCTTTCAACTGTTTTTTCATGTAACATAATCCGTTACATTTTAATTTGGGTCTGTTTTTATTTTCGCAAAGGGTAGTGGAGATAAAATTTTTATTAAGTTGATAGCACATAAATATTTCCAATTTGTTAAAGTATTGCATCATCAATACCAATAATAAAAACATGGAAATTATTTTTTTCATTTCTACTTCAATAGTAATGAAATTTGTGTTTGGTAACGTATTTAAAAAACAAACTTATATCCAACACCTCTAACCGACTGAATATACTGAGGGTTTTTAGGGTCGTCTTCAAAATACTTTCGGAGGTTTAATACGAAGTTATCAATGGTGCGCGTATTTGGAATCACAGTATAATCCCAAACAACTTTTAAAATATGCTCACGACTTACAACTTGATTTTTATTATCGATAAGCAATTTCATCAGGAGAATTTCCTTTTTAGTTAGAGCAAGTTTTCCTTCAACGCCCCAGGCTTCATAACTTTCAAAGTTTATCCAGTTTTTCCCGAACACAAAAAGCAGACTTGATTTGTTTTCGTTGCTTTGGATGCGCTCGTTTTTTTCAATTAACTTTTTAATACGTAGTAATAATTCTTCAAGATCGAAAGGCTTTGTGAGGTAATCATCGCCACCTTTCCGCAAGCTGTTTACTCGGTCGGCAGAAGTGTTTTTTGCAGAAAGAAAAAGCACAGGAATATTGCTGTTATGCAAGCGAATGTTTTCACAAACCATCCAACCATCCATTTCCGGAATCATGATATCTAAAATAACGAGATCAAATTTTTCTTCACGAAAAACCCTTACAGCAGTGTTCCCATCGCCAACTGCATGCACTTGATAGTTCTCCATCTCAAGATTGAGCTTCAATGCATGTTGTAAATTTTCTTCATCTTCAACCAATAATATTCTTTTCATGGTTTTTAAAAATTATATCGAATATAGCTCCTTGAGGATAATTATCTCTGACATTTATTTCGGCATGATGAAGGGTTAATAAATTCTTTACAATAAATAATCCCAGTCCGGTGCCTTTTGTTTTGCGAATATTTTCATTACCTGCACGATAAAATTTTGTAAAAATATGTTTTTTATCTTCCTCAGAAATGTTTATCCCGGTATTGCTTATGGATAAAATAATTTTACCCATTTCACGCTTTAAGCTTACTTCAATAGTGCCATTTTTTGGAGAATATTTGGCAGCATTGCTTAACAAATTTGTAATCACCATAATGATTGCATTTTCGTCAGCATTGATTGAAATGTTTTTTTCAATATTTTGTTGGAAATTGAAAACAATCTCTCTGGGAAGTGCAAATTTATCAGTAGTTTCAGAAACCAATTCACTTAAAAGAACAGTTTTAAAAACAGGTTCATATTTGTGAGTATCGAGTTGTGTTGCCAGTAATAAATTTTCGACAAGCTCATTCAGTCTGCTAACATCATTCAATGAATTTTGTAAAATTGTTTTTGTTTGCTCTTCATCAAGTTTTCTTTTTTTCAGGGTTTCGATATAAAGTTTAATTGAAGCGAGAGGTGTTTTTAATTCGTGAGTGATTGAGAGCAAAAAATTACTCTGTTGTCTTTTCAATTTAATTTGATTTTGAAGGCTACGATAAATTAAAATAATTCCCCAAAATAAAAGAACCACCATTGCAATTCCTTCGCTTGTATACATCCAGATTTTTCGAGACAATTTTTTTTCAAGTTCGAAATAAGAATTTTCTTTCGGACGAATTAAAAAATTATTGTAATCATTTTCGTTTTGAGGATTAAAAACAATTTCAAGTTTTGGGTAGTGGCTGATAAAATATTTTTTAACTCCGTTCGAATCGTTAAACATTCCTTGAATAATTTCACCATTTACATCTACTGTTGCTTTATAACATTCTGTTTCGATCTGGTGTTTTTCCAGCGAAACAAATTCCTTATTGTCGTGAATGTGAGCGTAAGTCCACCAAGCAAAAGCAGCGATAATGTATATCGAGAGGAAAGCGAAGATGATATTGGTTTTATTCAATTGCGGAAATATTTTACAAATCCCAAATGGTTTTACGTTTCCCTTTGTTCAAATATTTTTTTAGGTTGAGCCAAAAAGCAAGAGAAAGGTAAACGATAATAGGGGACCCAAAAGTGATAAAAGAAGTATAGATAAAATACAAACGAATGGTTGATGAAGAAATTCCAAATTTTTCTCCAAGATAGCTGCAAACGCCAAAAGCGTGTTTTTCAAAAAAGTATTTTATCTTATCCATTGCTTGGCGCAATTTAAACTATTCTTTTAAATGTGCTCTATGATTTTATAATTTTGGCATTGAAGTACCTGTTGTTACTTCCCAACCATCGCTTAAAAAGCACTTAGGGTTTTCGGGTAAAACAAGGTTGATTAAAAGGGATGTACCTATTCCTACACCGAAAGAAATACCGAGAGTTTCCAATGTTGTAAACTTGTTTTTTTGATACAAGTCGGTTAATAAATATCCTGTTCCAAAAATTGTTGCAATCATCATTGAGCTTTTAAAAAATTGTCGCCCAACAGTCATTCTTCGAAAGGCAATAATATCTTTTAACAGCACTTTTTTATAAATAAATTTCGGATTATTTGAGATCGATTTTTTGAATAAATCTCCCAATAACTCAGGGTCGACACCCAAATAAATAAATGAATCAGTTATTTCGGTAACGGTTTGTTTAGCAAATTCAGGCTGACCTAAATAGCCTTTGTATTTAAGTGAAAGTTGTTGCCCGGTTTTTACTTCAATTATTTTGTGTTTTGAGCGGTTGATGAAATACAAATTTGTTTGTGCTTGTGAAGCACAGTAAAGGGCAATAAAAAGCATCAACAAAAACAAACGTAAATTATTCATCGCTATTCAATAAAATTTGTTTGCCAATAATACAACTCAAACATTTCAAATTTGCGCAATAATTATTTTTTAATTGAATTAACGCCTGCGATTCGAAAGCATTTTTTGCGTCAACTCCCATCGACTTCCAAAATAATATGATGGAATTATTTTCAGGCATCAATAGTTCATAGAAATTTAATGTCCGCTCAGGCAACTCATCTTTTTCATGCTGTTTACCATATAAAAACATTACAGGCAAAACAGTATTAACAAGCAATGTTTCGATGGCAGCATTTCCAATTTCGGTTTGCTTGGATTTTGTTTCATGACCAATAAATTCAAACGGGTTGAGCTTGTTGTTGATTTTTATTTTATAAAGATTGATCAATTCGCTTACACTTTCTGTAGCAAGAATTTTTGAAAATAAATGAGTAGATTGATAAATAAGAGAAGCAAATTGAGCAAGCCTAACCGTTGGAAAATTTGCAGGACGAGTTCGTGCAAATTTCCAAACTTTTTTGTCCAAAGTGTGGAGCTGATATTTCTTTTTCAAAAAATCAAACTCCCGTTTCATAAGATTGATATAGTTATCCGAATGTGCCGTTTCTAAAAATCCGGCAACGCCAAATACCAAGGATTCAATTTGTATCAAACTGTTTTTGTGTTTTGAAATAACTGAAAGCGGTAAATTTTGTGCAAGCCATTCAAAAGGTTGTGCATTGGTTTTCATTCCAAAATATTTTGCCGTTAGTACATAAAACATGGTTTCCCAATGATTATTATTTTGCACAAGACTTGATTCAATGCGAGCACATTTTTCTTCTAAACGTTCCACTAGCAAGCGAGCCATAAAATTTAATAATTCGGTAGAGGAAGGAACTGTAAAAATTTTTTCGCAGGCAATGGTGTTTTGGTTTAGCTGCAGTTGATGATGTTTTCGGAGTGTGAGCGGAGAAATTAAATTCCGAAGTTCGATGCAAGGAATAGGTTTTCCGTTAGCATAAAAAATCTCTGCATCATGAAAATATACCACATGTAAAATAACGTTGTCGTAATTTCTATCAATTTGATGATTGTGGGTTTTCCAGTCGGAAGACTTGATATGAATTTCAATATTTCCTGCCCAAAGCGTATTTCCAATTTTAACTTTGGCATTAAAAAAATCGGGACCGGCATCCGAATTCAGGATACCAGTTTGAATGATCTGCAAAGGTTCTCCGGAAATTGTTTTTAGAGGTTGTTTCAGGAGTGTTTTACTTTGCCAGATGAAGTGGAGGAGTTCTTCTTTCATAAGCAAAGGCAAGATAAAAAATTATTATCAAATGATACCGAATTGTTTCAATAAAATTTTCATTTCGTCATTGATATTTTGAGCTTCTGCTTTAGCTTTTTGGGCAAAATCTTTTTCATTTCCTGCATAGATAATACTACGTGAAGCGTTCACTAATAAACCGCAATCTTCATTCATTCCAAATTTAGCAACATCGCTCAAACTGCCGCCCTGAGCACCAACACCGGGAACCAATAAAAAATGTTTGGGAATTATTTTTCTGATGTTTGCGAGTTCTTCAGCTTTTGTAGCACCAACAACAAACATCAAATTTGAAATATTGCCTATCTCGCAAGTTGTTTTAATCACACGTTCATATAATTTTTCGTCACCTATACTTTTTTGTTCATAATCTTCACTTCCCGAATTTGAAGTAAGCGCTAAAACGATTCCCCATTTGTTTTCATAATTAAAAAAAGGAGCGATTGAATCTTTGCCCATATAAGGCGCAAGTGTTACCGAATCGAAACTCAGGTTTTCAAAAAAAGCACGGGCATACATATCGCTTGTATTACCAATGTCTCCACGTTTTGCATCGGCAATGGTAAAAATATTTTTAGGAATATAATTCAAGGTACGCTCCATTGTTTCCCAGCCTTTACTTCCCATCGATTCGTAAAAAGCAGTGTTTATTTTATAAGAAACGCAATGATCTTTTGTTGCATCAATAATGGCTTTATTAAACTCGAAAACAGGATCAGTTTCGGATAATAAATGAGAAGGAATTTTCTTAATGTCGGTATCTAAACCAACACATAAAAACGATGCTTTGTTTTTAATTTCCTGTATAAGTTGACTTCTGTTCACGTTAAAAAAGTAAATTAAATTCTAATGAAAAATTATTGATGTATCCTCCATTATTTGCCGGTTGTGCGGCTGAAGGCCATGGTTGATTTTGGTTGAGGTTTAGCAATCCGTATTTTCCTAAAACCTGAAAACCTACAAATGGGGTGTTAAATTGAAAACCCAAAATTGCAGAACAATCATTTTTGTTGAATGATGGAGATGTTGGTTCAGGAAGTGCGTTTGTAGAAATATAAAAAGCTGAACTTACTAAATAAGAATATTGAAGACCCGCAACAACAAAATCGTTTTTAGTTTTATCAAATGCATAGGATAACATCAATGGCATGTCTAAATAATATAATCTGATCGAACTGTATTCGGCAGGGTTATTATTAAAATTGCTTCCTCTAAACGAAGCACCAAATTCGGCTTGTATCGAAAATTTCGGATTAAACCGATAACGTAAATATGCGCTTCCGTTAATGCCAATTCTTCCAATTGCGTTATGTAATTCAGTTCCCGATAAACCCGAATAACCAATGCCAAGTTTTAAACCAAATTTTAAAGGATCGCTATTGTCGGGTTTAAAAAATGTTACTTCTTCATTTTCACCTATATTAGTGGAATCGGTTTGTTGAGCATAACAAACGATTGTTGATCCAAACAATAATATGGTGAATAAGATTTTTTGCATAAGTTTTATCACTCGCAATTTATATTAATCAACGGTCACATAAAACATAAAGTATTCTTAAAATATGTAAACATATAATTGTGTTGATAGAGGTGGTGAGGATAAATTGAATTTTAAAAAGCGAAAGACAATAAACATACAAATTTCTATTGCTGTTTAGTTCGTTGTGAAAAGGAAGAAAAAATATGCGTATTAAAAAGTATCCAAAACAGAAAGTTTTCTAATATGAAAATCATCTAGCCAAAATAACATGCAAAAAGGGTCTGATTAAACGGCTATCAAATTTTTAATCGAGAGCGAATAGTAAATATTAAAAAAAAAATACACTACATTCGGATTAACAAATACTTAAAACATGAAAAAAGATTATACCCCAATCAAATTTGTGATCGTAATTTTTATGGTTATGATAAGTGTGATGTATGCACAAGCACAAAGCATTTTGCCACATTCTGCCACCATCGTAAATAATATTGTTTCTCATCCAAGGGTTTTTCACACCAATACAGGATTTGCAAAAACAAGTATATGTGGTGTTGATACGGTAAATTATACTTTTAATAAAACAACGTCATTTCAAAGCATCACTTTAAATGCATCCACAAGTGGAAATATTTTCGCACAATGGTATCCTGCAGCTGGAGCAATCACAGTTTCAGGTTTTGATTTTTATGCATGGCAAGCCGCAGGGTCAAGTGCTGTAGTAACATTAACATGTAATATTTATAATGCATCATCCGATTCGTTACCAACAGGTACACCCATACGGTCGATTACTGTTGCTGTTGATTCATCTTTTGGTGGAGGACTACTTTCAGTTTTGAGAAAAAAAGCAATATTTAGCACACCATATACAACAAGTTCGCCTTACGTAATTACAATCGAAACATCGAGTTCAATAAATGTTGCAGTTGTTGCAAACAGTTGGGTGGCATCACCTCCAAATGGTCGCAGCGAATGGCTTAGTTCTGTTAAAATAGGAAGCACATTTGTGAGAGGATATAATGTTAGCATTGGAAGCGCACAGTTTAATGCCGATTTTATTTTTCAACCTTATGTTTCATTTTCTTTCACTGCAGGTTTCACAGCCGCATCTTGTAATGCAGGAGGGAATAGTATATTTCTTAATAACACATCGTCTTCTGTTTTATTTAATCGCTTTTATAGTGTTAGAGCATTTCAAGGAATTCCTCAGTTTAGTTGTATTTGGGATTATGGTGATTCGAGCGGAACTTATTATACAGTAAACGGAACACATACATATAATTATCGCATTCCATATACTGTAAAATTATTGGATACATTATATGGCTGGATGGTTGGATGTGCAGACAGAGCCCAGTTAACTTTGAGTGTAGCACCACCTGTTCCAAATGCGAATAATAATGGACCATTATGCAGTGGAGCAACTCTACGATTAAATGCAGATACAATTTCTGGAGCAAGTTATTATTGGACCGGTCCTAATGGTTTTACATCTAGTATTCAAAACCCAACTATTTCTTCAGTGAGCATTTCTGTGATAGGAACATATTCGGTGAGAGCAATAATTGGCCAGTGCTCATCAATGGTAGCAACTACTTATGTGAATGTAATTAGCACACCGAGCGTAACCAATAACGGACCACTTTGTGCCGGACAATCACTTAATTTATCAGTAACAAACATTTCCGGAGCATCATATTCATGGACCGGACCAAACAGTTTTACATCATCATCACAAAGTCCAACCAAAACAGGAACAACAGTTGCAGATTCGGGAGTTTATAGTGTAAGTGTAACACTTGCAGGTTGTGGAACAATAGGACCTTATACTACAGCAGCCGTAATTAATAGAGTCCCCACAACACCCACGCTCACTAATAACGGGCCGCTTTGTGTAGGTGATAATTTGAATTTAACGGCAACTCAATATTCGGGAGGCACGTATAGTTGGACCGGACCAAACAGTTTTACTTCTACACAACAAAATCCAACAAGGGCAAGTGTGTTCAATTCTTATGCAGGTACCTATACCGCAACAATTTCTGCTAACGGATGTACTTCAGGGCAAGGGTCAACAACAGTAACAATAAACAATGTTCCTTCAACACCAACTGCAGGAAATAATGGCCCACTTTGTAGCGGACAGTCTTTAAGTTTAACGGCTACCGCAATATCTGGGGCAGCATATAGTTGGAGTGGACCAAATAGTTTTACATCTACTTCACAAAATCCATCTCGAACATCACTTACAACTGCTGATGCAGGAAATTATAGTGTGATAGCAACTTTAAATGGTTGTGCTTCTGTTGCTGGAGTAACTTATGTTGCAATAACAACGCTTACACCAACACCAATTGCAGGAAGTAATGGACCGCTTTGTCCGGGACAAAACTTACAATTAAGCGCATCAACTATTTCAGGTGCAACATATGCATGGACCGGACCGAACAGTTTTACTTCAACTCAGCAAAACCCGTCAATTAGTAACGTGTCTTCAACAAATGCAGGGATTTATAGTGTTACAGCAATAACAAGTGGTTGTGGAACTTCATCATCAGGAAATATAACTTTAGCAATAAACTCTTTACCATCAGCACCAACATCAGGAAATAATGGCCCTGTTTGTAATGGCGATTCATTGTATTTAACTGCATCAAACATCACAGGAGCTACATATTTTTGGAGTGGTCCAAATGGTTTTACTTCTTCTTTACAAAGTCCGGTTATACTCAACATGAGTAGTTTAAAAGCCGGGGCCTATAGTGTTTATGTTACTGTTTCGGGATGTGGCACATCTTCGTCATCTTCAACAACTGCAATAACTCATTCAGTTCCGGCAGCACCAACAACGATAAGCAGTATTTCAGTTTGTGCGGGCGATTCGATTGCTCTTTCCGGTTCGGCTTCAGGAGTTGGTTCTTCGGCAACATTCAGATGGACGGGTCCCAATAGTTTTAATTCAACTTTGACGAGTCCGGTTTTACGTAACGTAAACTCAACTTATGGAGGCACCTACAATTTAACTGTATCTGATTCAGGTTGTACTTCACAGCCATCAACAACATTTGTTGGGATAAAGAGTATTCCTGCTTCAACAACACCAACAAGTAACGCACCTATTTGTGCGGGGGCTAATTTATTTTTGTATTCGACAGGAATTACTGGAGCAACTTATTTATGGAAGGGGCCAAGCGGAAATTATATTGCAGCGACACAAAACTGTTTTATTCAAAACACAACTGCATTAATTAATAGCGGAGTATATACAGTCTCATCAATTGTTAATGGTTGTACTTCTATTCCTGCATCATTAACGGTATTAGTAAATCCGTTACCGGCAACTCCAGGAATATCGAACTCGGGCCCAAAATGTATTGGCGACAATATTACACTTTCGGCAACCTACGTTCCAAGTGCAACATATAGCTGGAGCGGACCTGGAGGGTTTTCTTCTTCGCAACAATATCCGGTACTTTCAAATATTACAACAGCTATGTCGGGAATTTATAGTGTGATTACTATCTCATCATCCTGTACTTCTGTTCCAGCTTCAACAGCAGTAATTGTAAATACTTTTCCATTAGCTCCTGCGCTAACTAGTAACCCTTCATCGGGAAACACATGTTCCGGAGACAGTATGCAGTTGTTTGTGAGCACAGTTACCGGTGCAACATACGATTGGCAAGGGCCGGCAGGTTTTGGGTCAACTACTCAAAATCCGATAATTAGAAATTTATCATCTGCAAATGCAGGAACATATAAAGCTTCTGTTACTGTTGGAGGATGTTCTTCACCACAATCAAACATTACTATTGCTGTAAATCAATCACCGGTTACAAGCGCAATTACAGGATCAAATTCTGTAAAAAGATTTTCAACCCAAACGTATTCTGTTACAGGATCACCGGGGTCAGTATTTAACTGGAGTGTTATAGGAGGTTCAATTCAAAGTGGAGGAACATCTAACACTGTGGTTGTTCATTGGGATTCAACCAAAGCCAATGCGTTGATAAAAGTTATTGAAACATCAGCTTTAGGTTGCAACGGATCTTTGGTACAACAAAATGTAATAGTTAAATCAACGATTGGTATTGCTGAAAATGCTATGAAAATGGGTAGCGTTTCATTATTTCCAAATCCTGCTAGTAAAATTTTGAATGTTGATTTTGATCTGATACATTCAGCTAATTCTAAAATAGAATTTGTGAATATGTTAGGGCAATCGGTTTTAGAATTTTCTAAAAATGTTTCATCAAAAGATGCGATTCAATTAGATATTTCTTCTCTAAAAACGGGAATGTATTTTGTAAGTATTGTTATAGGAGATGAAAAGAAAACGATGAAAATAACAGTCGAGTAAATCAATTATTTGTAAAAGTGTTTTTTCTTATAAAGCCAATGTTTTTAAACATTGGCTTTATAGTTTAATAGTTTTCAATTCACATCAACTGATTGCTTCGTTAAGCAAATTTAAATACGCTTCTTTTTCAATATCAATTGCTCCCAATGTTTTTAAATGTGCGGTTGTATATTGTGTGTCAAGCAGCTTAAAATCATTCGCTTTTAACCATTCTACCAAAAAAACCAAAGCAGCTTTTGAGGCATCTCTTTCAATATGAAACATCGATTCGCCAAAGAAAGCTTTACCAATAGCAACTCCGTATAAACCTCCAACTATCGCATCGTATTCGTTTCGAGTTTCAAAACTAAACGCGTATCCCATTTCATGCAATTCGCAATACACACTTATAATTTCTTCCGATATCCAAACATTGTCATTTCGTGAACAAGAGCGAATGGTTTTTTCAAAATCTTGATTGATGGTGAAGTGAAATTTTTTAGACCGTAAAGTTTGTTTTAGAGATTTGCTCACCTTTAAACCATCGAGTGGAATGATTCCCCGAACTTCAGGTTCATACCAATATATTTTAAAATTTTCATCGGCATGAGCCATTGGAAAAACGCCCAAAGTATATCCATGCAAAACCTGTTGTGCAGTTAATTTCATTCGTTAATAAGCAAAAGAAAAAATTAAAAGTCGGTGATGTTTTTATTTGATTCGGATGCATTCATTGCATGTTCGAGATCGTTGTATTTAACTTTTATTTGATGAAAAGTTTCCCCATTTCCTGTGCGTTTTAATTCGCCAAGGCTTTCTAATTTATTAATGATAAAACCAAGATTCAAATATGAAATATCAAGTCCGGGAATAAAATAATGTTCAACTTTGTTTGCCTCAATTGTTTCAGCAATCAGATCACATTTTACCATGTTTTCAATTAAGATGCGACAAAGGTTTTGTGGGATGTCGAGCTTCTTAGAAACCTCCTCTACGTTAGGAGCCTTGAGGGCATCTTTAAATCGTTTTGCAATAAAATTCATAATAAACAAACTATAAAGCATTCGCATTTTATGACTGATATTTAATGTTTGAATATCGCCTTCAGACTCAACAACATTTTGAACACAATAGGAGATTTCGGCACCAACTAAAACGATGATCCAACTGTATTGAAGCCAAGTAATAAATAATGGGATCGAAGCAAAACTTCCATAGATAGCATTGTATTTTGAAATGCCTATTTGAAACGCAATATATGCCCATTGAAAAATTTGGAATGCAACACCGGTTATTATACCAGCAGTTAGTGCCGACTTAGGTTTGATGCGTGTATTTGGCATCACTAGATAAACAAAAAAGAATAAAATACTTGTCGTAAAATATGGAAGAAAATTGATGCTGAATAGAATGAGATTTTCTAAACTGTCATTTAAATATTCAATTTGTTTTGCAAAAATCTGGATGTAAGTTGATATAAAAATATTTACCGTTCCAGTTAATATGATTAAGATTGGTGCAACTAACATTATTGATAAATAATCTGTGAATTTGCGTAACCATGTTCGTCCTTTTTGTACAAACCAAATGGAGTTAAAAGCATTTTCGATATTTGATAAAACCTGAATAACCGACCAAAGCAATAATATCAAACCTAATCCGGCAATTAATCCGCCTTTGGTATTGCTTAGCATATTGTGAGAGTATGAAAGCAAGTTTGATAATACTTCAGGTTGATTTGCAAATGCCAATTGCAATTGTTGGGTAAGATATGCCTCAAGACCGAAACCTTGAGCGATACCAAATATCATTGCGATAACCGGAACAATAGAAAGTACACTAAACATTGTTAAAGCAGATGCATGTAAACTCAGACTTTTTCCCTGATAACCTTTGATGCCAAGAATAATAATTCGAACTAAATAGATAAACCACCTTTGCCATTTGGGAAATGTTGAAAGTTTAACATGCCAAATATGACGTGAGAAAAAGTGTTTTGTTTTTTTAAAATTGAACTTAGCCATTTATGAAAAAATTTGCTGCGTTAGCTTAATTAATAAGCATCAAATTTATTCAAAAAAGAAAAGAAAGTGGAAAATAAAAAAGTGGAATATTATAATTGAAATAATCTTTTGTAGAGACGTTGCATGCAACGTCTCTACAAAAGATTACATTCCTGGAAACAATGCTTTACTCCAAGGAATTCGAGCAAGAATCATGATCATTCCAATTGCAAAATACCTTAATGCAATTTTATGTTTAGAAAGTGAATTGGCAGCTTTTTTTGATAAAGTTCGTCCAACTTGAATAAAAGCAATTGCAATAACCATTGTTGCAATATGTTCAACAGCAACAAATCTAAAACCTGCATTTTTCATCATCTCACCAGATTTAAATGCTTGGTCAACCGCAGGGCTGATGAAATACAATATCAACCCGATTAATAATTGAGTATGGCAAAAAATGACAAATATAATTTGAGAAAGGTTGTCGGCCTTTTCAAAATCTTTCTTATTAATAACGCCTTGTGCAGCTTTTGTAATAGCATAAATGCCGGCAAATAAAACACCCCAGCGAAGGATGTTGTGAATGATAATTAGTGTATTGTACATCATAGAAATTTTTTCAAAAATAGAAACTAAATAACTACTCTAACAAAAATTTGTAAACAAAGTTTTTTATTTTAATTTTATGCAGCCTATTAAATATGATCTACTCGTTTTGGCATAAAGTTCCTTTTGTGAGGTTTCTGATTCCATTTGTTTTTGGTATCAGCACTTCCTTGTTTTTTCAATGTGATTTCTTCATTTCGTTTTTAGCTTTTATTATTTCATTAAGTGGATTTTTTCTTGTATTTCTATTTTTAAAACGCATGCGTTATGCTGCATTAAATGGAATACTTCTTACGGCAACACTTTATTTCTTTGGCATTACGCTCAATCTGTTTCAAAATGAATTATTCAAAAACGATCATTATTCAAAAGTAAATTCAGCAAAATATTTGATCGTTAATGTGGATGAAGTTGTTCTCGAAAAATCGAAATCATATAAATTACACAGTAAAGTTTTAGGATATTTTGATTCATCATTTATACAAAAAAATTGCAGCGGAAACTTGATGTTATATGTTGCAAAAGATTCACTCAGCAAACAATTAAAATATGGAGATGTGCTAATCATCAAAACCAATCTGATAGCTGAAGTTCCGCCACCACAAAACCCTGACGAGTTTGATTATAAAAGATATTTACGATTTAACAATATTCATTTTCAGGCTTATCTCCGACAAAATGATTATCTAAAAACAACCCTCACAAAAACAAATTGGTTGTTCAGTTGGGTGTATGATGTACAATATTATTTTAAACAAACGCTTGCAAAAAACATTGTTGCACATTCAGAAACTGCCGTTGCACAAGCATTGCTTTATGGATATGACGATGAGATTGACCCTGATGTTGTGCAGGCTTATGCAAATACCGGAACATTGCATGTGCTGGCAGTTTCGGGCATGCATGTTGGTTTAATTTTTATGATCTTAACATTGATGTTAAAGTTTATGGATAAAACCAAACGCACAAAACTTATTAAAAATATTATCATCATTTTAAGCTTGTGGGTTTATTCATTGTTGTGTGGATTTTCTCCTTCCATTTTACGTGCAACAGTGATGTTTACTTTTATCATTTTAGGACAGATGTTTAGTCGACCAACAAACGTGTATAATACATTGGCAATTTCAGCTTTTACATTAATGTGCATGGATACCAACATGCTCGCAAATGTTGGTTTTCAATTAAGTTATATGGCAGTTATCGGTATAGTTTTTTTGCAACCTTTTGTTAGCGAATGGTACGACCCAAAAAGTTGGTTAGGAATTCAAATTTGGGAAATCACAGCTATTTCAATTGCAGCACAGATCATCACTTTTCCTCTTGGATTATTATATTTTCATCAGTTCCCGAATTACTTTTTATTTTCTAATCTTATCATAATTCCGCTTACCACAATTGTTATTTATATTGGTATCATTTTGGTGGCATTTTCAAAAATTCCAATTATTGCCTTATGGCTTGGAAAGCTTATGTACTGGGGAATTGCCTTAACAAATTTAATCGTAAAATTTGTAGAACAGATGCCATTTTCTTATGTCAGCGGAATACATATCAGTATCATTCAAACCATTTTTATATTTATCGGACTGGCATTTTTTATTTCCTATTTCATCTTGCGAAGAACCATTTTTTTTAAACTTGGTTTGGTGATGAGTTGTTTGTTTTTGGGATTAAATGGGTTGCAGCAATATAAAAATCTCACTCAACAAAATATTGTCACGTATCATATTTCCAACCAAACAGCCATCAATTTTATTCAAGGAAATCACTCAACATTATTTATTGATTCGTTGCTTTGGGCTGATAAAAGCAAAGTGCATTTTCACATGCAGCAACATTTTTGGCATTGCGGAATGAAACAGCAGCAAATTTGTTATACCGATAACTCGTGGAAGAAAATTTTAATCAAGGATAAAAAAATTATTTTATCTGGAGAAGGTTTGCCAATATTTTCGTCAAACGATTCTTCGAATTTTATTCTTATCATTAAAAATAAAATTAAGCTGAAAGAATTTCTGCAAACTTTTCATCCATCGCAAGTAATCATTACAACAGCTGTAAAACCCTATCAAGCAAAGGCTATGAAAGCGTTATTGCATGAAAATAATATTCCAGTTACATGTGTTGGCGAATCGGGAAGTTTTCAATTATCATTGTAGTTCTATTTTCACTACATGAGCAACCTTGTTTTATATGAAGTAAACGACCGTGTTGGTTACATCACGTTAAATCGTCCCGAAAAACGAAATGCATTAAGTTTCGAATTTGTGAATGAAATAAAATCGGTTTTTAAACAAGCCGAAGCCGATAATAATTGCAAAGTAATTGTTATCAAGTCAAACGGTGAAGCTTTTTGCGCAGGAGCAGATTTAGGATATTTACAACAACTTCAAAACAATACTTATGAAGAAAATTTAGCCGACTCAAAAAACCTTTCAGAGTTGTTTCGTGTTATTTATCTTTCAGGAAAAGTTGTCATATCTCTGGTAAACGGACCGGCACTTGCAGGAGGGAGTGGATTGGCAACAGTTTGCGATTTTTGCTTTGCTACACCAAATTCAACCTTTGGATATACCGAAGTAAAAATTGGTTTTGTTCCTGCCATTGTGATGGTTTTTTTAGTGAGAAAATTTGGAGAACAAAAAGCTAAACAATTGTTGTTAACCGGAGAAGTAATTGATGCGAATAATGCTTTTGAAATAGGGTTGATAAACTATTTGGTAGACGAAAATTTTATCGATGAAGAAGTTAAAAACTTCGCCCAAAAATTATGTAAACAAACCTCCGGTCAGTCGCTAAAAATGGTAAAAGAAATGTTGGCAGAAGTTCAAAACATGACACTTGATGAAGGATTGAATTATGCTGCCGAAATGAATGCCAATGCACGTAAAACTGAGGATTGCAAACGAGGTATATCGGCATTTTTAAATAAAGAAAAACTAACCTGGTAAAAAATAATTAACACCCAAACATGAAAAAAATTATTCAACTAGTTGCATTGTTAAGTATGAGTTACTTCTCATTTGCGCAAACAAAAAACATTAAAGAAGGAGTTGCTGAATTCGACATTTCCTATCCGGCTCTTTCTGCTGAAATGAAG
Source organism: uncultured Bacteroidota bacterium (assembly GCA_903898215.1). Classification (GTDB taxonomy): domain Bacteria; phylum Bacteroidota; class Bacteroidia; order UKL13-3; family UKL13-3; genus CAIUEQ01. The sequence goes on from CAIUEQ010000126.1 coordinate 24,392, forward strand.
CAAATGGAAAGCATGCTTCCAACAAACATGAGCCTTTATTTTAAAAATGAATTAAGCAGAATCGAAATGATCACTTCAATGGGGTCTTCAATTGTGATTAACGATAACACCAAAAAGGAAGTATCAGTTTTGATGGATATGATGGGTAAAAAAATTGCTATTAAACAAACACAAGATGAATTATCTCAAAAAGAAGCTGCATTAAAAAAGGAAGGTAAAATGCCAGAATACTCTATTGTTGAAACAAAAGAGAAAAAAATAATTGCAGGATACAAATGCAAAAAAGCAATTGTTAATTATACCCTCAATGGCAAAAAAGAGCAAATGATATGTTATTACACCGAAGACTTACCCAAAATAAATAATGGCACCGATAACATGGCGCTTAAAGAGATCAAAGGGTTTTTGATGGAATATAATATCAACCAAAACGGAGTGCAAATGCATATTATCGCAAAATCACTTAAAGCAGAAACTGTAGCCGATAAATTATTTACGGTACCTTCAGATTTTAAAATATTAACTCAGGCAGAAATTGCTGAAATGATGGGCGGAATAGGAAAAGAAAGTGATTCGAAATAATCAACTTTTTAAAGTAACTTTTGTTTAATGTTTTTCCCTAAATAATCCCTAAAATGAAAATCGGAATAGTTTGTTATCCAACATATGGTGGAAGTGGAGTTGTTGCTACCGAACTCGGAAAAGCATTGGCAATGCGTGGGCATGATGTTCATTTTATTTCTTACAAACAACCTGCACGATTAGATTTTTTTACAGGAAATATTTTTTTTCATGAAGTATACGTTTCCTATTATCCATTGTTTGATTTTCCTCCTTACGAAACAACTTTAACAAGTAGGTTAGTGGATGTTGTCAAACATGAAAAACTTGATTTGCTTCATGTACATTATGCAATTCCACACGCTTCAGCAGCTGTGCTTGCAAAAGAAATTTTGGCAACACAGGGAATACATATTCCTATCATCACAACCTTACACGGAACCGATATTACGCTTGTTGGAAAAGACCCATCTTTTGAACCCGTAGTGTCTTATTCGTTAAATATGTCGGATGGAATTACTGCAGTTTCCGAAGCTTTAAAAAAAGATACGTACGATCATTTTCAAACAAAAAAAGAGATAAAAGTAATTCCAAATTTTATTGATATCGAACGTTTCAGTAAAAAATCGAAAGATCATTTTCGTAAAGCCATTGCTGCAAAGGGCGAACATTTGATTGTTCATACTTCAAATTTCCGAAAAGTAAAACGTGTTGAGGATGTGGTAAAAGTTTTTAGTTTGATTAGAGAAAAAATCCCATCAAAATTATTGCTTGTCGGTGATGGTCCGGAAAGACAAAATATTGAAATGCTTTGTCGTGAATTTCATATCAATGACTCAGTAATTTTTTTAGGAAAACAAGATCCTGTTGAAGAAATCCTTTCTGTTGCCGACTTGTTTTTGATGCCTTCAGAAACAGAAAGTTTTGGTCTCTCAGCACTTGAAGCTATGGCATGTGAAGTGCCTGTAGTTTCATCAAATGCCGGAGGAATTCCTGAGTTGAATATTGATGGTGAATCAGGATTTTTATGCAATGTAGGCGATGTGAATGCGATGGCAGAAAAAGCAATTTATATTTTGAGTGATGATGCAATATTGAAAACATTTAAAGTAAATGCAAAGAAGCGTGCAATGGTTTTTCATATCGATAAAATTGTTCCTCAATACGAACATTATTATGAAGAAGTAATTAAAAATTCGGTTGCATTGTAATTAATTTCTTTTTCAATAACTTTTCCAATAACCATGGGCTTCAGCCCATGGAAACAGCAAATAAAGAACTCTCGGGGCTTTAGCCCAAATACATTCTCAATAAAATATTCCTGAAATAAATCCCGCAACTATTATGTTTGTGTTGCGATGAATAAGATCTTCTCTTCCAAAAATTTTCCATTTGTTCTGATGGCGATTCTCTTGCCAAAATTTTCGATCATGGAAAAGATTCCCTTTTTTGGTGATGCGATTTCGTCAACAGCAAGAGCCGTTCAATATATTTTTGATCAGAATTTACTTACTATTTTTTATCCTATAGAAACCGACCCGGCTCATCCAACGCTTTATCCATGGCTAATGGCAGCTTGCTGGAAACTTTTCGGACGAACACTTTTGGTTTCACATCTCTATGCCTATTTCTGGTATTTATTTTTAATTTTTATTTTCTATAAAATAGCAAAATTATTTATTGTAGATAAAGCAGATGTAAATAAAACACTCTTGTTATTTATTGCAATGCCAACCGCTCTTTCAATGTCGGCAATGATGTTAAATACAACTGCGGTGATGGCATTTTTTTTATTAGCCATTTATTCTTTGCTCACAAAAAATAATAAATGGTTTTTGGTAAGCACCATTTTGATGATGCTTACTCATATGCAAGCACCATTTTTTTTATTGGCACTTGCGGCTACCGATTTTTTTCTGTCGATGAAAGAGAAGAGTTTTATCGTTTGGTTTAAAGAACGATTTGTTTTTTATGTTCTTCCATTTGCTGTTTTAGTGGCGTGGCTTACCTTACATTATTTACATACCGGCTGGTTGGTATTGTCGCCAAATTATTCTGATGCCGATAAATTAAATGGGTTTTCTCAATATGCTAAAAGCTTGTTAATAATGGCCTGGCGACTTGTTGATTTCGGAATGATTACATTTTATATCATTTTTATTTATGCGCTCTTTAAAAAACTTGGCGATAAAAAATTGCAACAAGTTTGGTTGATATTGGCAATAGTTATTTGCGGATTGATGGCCATATTTTTAGAAAATACTATCGGGCATCGTTACTTTTTAGTCTTGGGTTTAATGATGATTATTATAGTGATGAACGCGCTACAATATTTTGCTCCACGACAAAAAAATATACTTTATGTTTTGCTATTGCTGTCTCTCGTTTTTGGAAATTTTTTATATTATCCCGGCAAAACTATTGGTGATGGAAACCTTGTATATCTTGGTTATTTTAATCTTGCCAAAACAATTAAAAATGATTTTAGTGATACCACAGTTTTTTACAGTTATGCCCCAATTGCAAATCCATCTCAGTTAATGTATTTGAATGATGAAGGATTAAAAACTGAACGAATAAATGGGCAAAATTTAGATTCAATCCCTGCAATTATTCAATCGAATTTAAATGCAGAGTTTAGCGAAAGCGATAAGCAATATTTAGCTCAACATTTTTATGGAAAGAGTTATACAAAAGGTTCAGTTTATGTAAATGTTTTTCTTAATCCGAAATTTTATAAAAAGCCAGAAGGCTGGAAACTGCGTGTACCTTCAGGGTTTGAAAATTCGATGATTGAGATGAAATCGAAAATCAAAAATTAATGCCCGCAACTTTTTATACACTCTTTGGCTTGTTGCTTTTCTTGTGGAGATAAACCATCAAAATCTTTTGTCAGATCAAGATAAAAAACAGCTTTATCACAATCTTTAATTCTGAAATAAAGAAATCCAAGATTGCTCATAATAATTGGGTTGTTTGGATTTAACCTGTCAGCTTTTTTATAATAGTTAATTGCTGTTTCAATATTTTTATTTTGCTGAGAACCTCCTTGGTTTGCCATGGATGTTGTTGCTTCGGCAGCATATAAACAAGCGTTCAAATTTTCTTTATCAAGAGATATCGCTTTGTCGAAATTTTTTATTGCCTCTTTATATCGTTGTTCTCTAAATGCGATAGCACCAAGATCCATATAAACTTGCGCATATTTCGAATTTTCCTTTAAGCTTTCCTTTAAAAAATATTTTGCCGAATCCATCAATACTGCATTGTTAGGAGTAGTATCATTGATTGATTTACTGAAATAAATTTGCCCCAAAAGATTGTTTGCAAGATATTTTTCTGAAGCGTTTTTTAACGATTTAAGCGCATAGCTTTTTACGAGTTCGTTATTTCCAAGCATGCTAAAAAATGTTGCCGCAAGAATATCGTTATCAACTTTTGAGTAATTGAATGGCTGATAAAACGGATTGAAAATTTTACTAATAGCAAATGCAAACTGAGATTGTGGCAATGGTTTACATTCATTAAGTATTGTTGTATTATTCTTTTCATTTTGTTTGATGTATACCGCAGCAACTGCATCTATATAGGCAAGCGAGTAAGTTGAGTCGGTATACAAAAATTTATGTAGTCTCGAAAACTGAGGATTTGCAAGTACAACCGCAAAGTTAAAATGATACTGACTGTCGAGTTTATGAAATACTTCGGGATCATTTATTGCCTGAGCAAAAGTTTCAAAAAACTCTCCAGTAAAAACATCCAGATCACGCAAATCAATAAAGCTTTTGAATTGAGGAAAGTTTTTCCATAACAAATATGAGGAAGTTAAATAATCGCTTAAAGCATTTCCATTCAACTTTTTTTCTGCGATAAAATTTGCCGCACCTGACGGATTAATATTTGATAAAATTTCTAAACCATATCTATCATTTCTATTAAACCATTTATAATATTTTCCGGATACCACACTCACATAAATAGCGATGCCAATAATGATATTGAAAATGTATAAATATTGAAATAACACTTTAAACTTTACACTTTTTACTTTCGACTTGATTATCACCAAACCTAAATAAAATAAGGGTGTTGCAATGATGATAAAGAATGTGATGTTCCGGTAAGCTGTCGATGCAAGGAACAAAAATGCACTAAGAAGCAGGATAATAACTGCTAACTTTTTTTGAATGATGAATGATAAAATTGATTCAGATTTTTTTCTGTTGGAGAAATATAAAAACACCAAACCTAAAACAGAAACAATGAAAATAATTATAGCGATGTAAGCTTCTTTTTGCCAAAAAACATAGGTAGAAAAATCCATCAATTCGGTGGTGAATTTATTTTCAAATACCTGCCCGAAAATATTGAATGGCATCAATAACAAATCAATTCCGTTTGGATTGATGATGATGATTGCGAAGCTCAAAAAAGTTGCTAAGCTTAATTGTAATGGCTTTTCAGCTTTCAGTTTTAATTTCTTTCCATAAAAAAATTCAAACCATGAAGAAGCTAGGAATATCATCATCAGCACAATTCCCATTCCGAACGATTCGTGCATATTTGCCCACAAAAGTTGCAAAGGAATGAGCCAGAATATTGCTTTATTTTTAAGTTTTTGATGTCGGAATAAAATCAATAAAAATATGGCAGCAAACAAATGACTGAACATTTCCGGACGGCCGATAATTCGATATTCGATTCCTACAATAGCAAGTAAGATTGAAAATATTAAGAGTGCATTTTTTTGAGGATGATCAATTTCAAATTGCTCAATAATTTGCTTACACAAAAGCAATAAGACATACACCAATAAACACGAAACAAGAAGTTGGATAAGGAAAATACATTCTGGTCCAAATGCTTTAGCCACTGACGCAAACAACACTTCGCTTCCCCATTTAATATTGATCCAAGGTTTGCCTTCAAACGTATAAGAAAAAACGTCCTGCTTCGGAACTTCGTGGTGTTCCAATATCCAATCACCGGTTTTTAATTGCCACCATAAATCAGGTTCACGCACATTTTTTAAACTGAACGCAATTGCTATCAGAAAACAAATAATAAGCGGGAGTTTATTTTGAAGAAAACGCATGATTATATTTAGCGGCTAGGATAAATATAGAAATGACTGAGGTGGAAATAAATTGTAATCTTTACGGATACACTTTGGTATTCGGTAAAGTTTTGTGTTTTTAATTTTTATAGCAAATCCGAGTTCTTTATCCCCGAAATATTCAAAGAAAAAATCTTCTGAAATACCAGAATATTTTTTTGTCTTCTTCCAAAGTGTAACAAGATCATGTGTTATAATTTGATCAATTTCAAATTCTCCAATAATCTTTTGAACTGGTGAAGAAGAGTATACAACAATTTTTTTTATATCAGGATTCTTAAAGATAGCTCTACGAAACTCATATTTCTTTGTGCCATCAAAGATCTTGTTAGCATATTCGGGTTTGATTGATAAGATTACTTTCATATTCCAGACAAACTTATAAGTTTTTTAAGTGATTCCATTTCCATTTTATTTATTGTTCTGATAGCATCCATATTAGAGAGTACTCCTTTGTCTAACATATCTTTCAAATGAGTTCTTTTTACAAAAGAGAACGCATAAAGGAAGTTGATAACAAATGGTCTATTATTTGGTTTTCTTTCCCAATATTCTTTTAGTTCAACTTCTGTTAAAACAGTTCTTTTACGACAAATTTGAATTAATTTTTCAAGAGAATTTATATTGTTAATAATATTTTCTACTATACCAATAGTCGTTGCAACTCCTGTATAAATTTTAGGTGCTCTATCTCCGCTTCTATAAAAAACAATAATATCACCAGATTTTAAATCTCTATTAAAAGAATGAGAGATATATGATTTACTAATTGCATTTCTGTGCGGTTCGTTTTCTATAAAATCAGTAGGTGATTCCGTTCTTAAAATTGAATCGGGAAATAATTCAGTGTGATATTCAGGACGTATAGGGATAATAAAAACATTAGCGTCTTCCGATAGCTTAGGGAAAGTTGTTTTCGGATTGGCTCTATCTGCTTTTTTGTTAAAGTCACGAGTATATACTTTCTCAATACCTGATGATGATGTTTTTTTTCCATGATATATAAAACCAAAATCTTCAAGCAAAGAAATCAGACGAAGTTGTTCTGGACTTCGGTCAAAAATTGTAACATAAATTTCGTCAACCTTAAATAGCCTTGCATTATCAAAAATAATTTTTAAAAAACGTTCGCCAAGTTTTATTCCATTGCTTGAAACTTTAAACGTACCAATTTTTAATCTCTTTTTTGGAGTAAATGTTGGAATTATGTTTTGATAATTTTCTTTTTCGTCCTCTTTTTTAATAAAAAGAAATGCGGATAATATTCCGTTATCATAACAGGTGTATGCAGGTTCATCAGACTTCTTATTAAACCATTTATCAAAGCCGTCATAGTTAGAACGGAAACTATCAAAAAATGGATCATTTAAATTTATGTTTCCAAAATATTCTTTCTTAACAGCTAAAACTTTATAGTCAAATAAATCAGGGTTCTCAGCCCTTATTTTTTCAAGAAAACTATCTATTCGAAAAACTCTATCACTTATACCAAGCATTGCTGCTTTGGTGTGAATTTTTTTGTCTTCCGAAATAAGTATATCAACTCGGTCACAGAAAACTTCATTAATTAGTTTTGTATCATCAAGGTCGTTAGGAACAGTATCAATTTTATCACTAACTTGTTTTACTTTTTCATTAAGGGGGGCTTCGGTTTTTAAGACATGATAATTTGCAAGTTTGACTTGCATTACTTTAGCATTATCTGAATTGATGTTTCTGTTAAGCTCATCAACAGTTAGAGGATGAATACATTTTGTATAATGAAGTTTATCCAACCAATTAAATAATATTCCAATGTCTTGGTTAAGAATTCGACTGGCTTCTCTGTGAATAATAATGTTGGTGTCGAGTAAAATTTTCATATGCTATTAATTTGATTCTAAAATAATTTATGATACGCTTTCATCCATCTGTCGGGCACTTCATCGGTTTGTGCCAATTGGTAATCGGCATAACTGCATGGCACTAAAAACATTCCTTTATGATTGCTGCGTTCTTTGGGATACGGCACTTCCATCCACCATCTTTCGGTGTAAATATTTTTATAGAACACAATTTCGTAATCGCTATTTTTAAATGTTGTGCGGTATTTCATGTACTCATTGCTATCGGCAACAGGGTAATCATTTTTGCGATTATAAAATCCATCAATAAAATACCAGATCATTTGAGAAAGCAATTTTGCACTTCTTCCTTCAATATCTTTTGTGGCATTCAGGTCATAAAAACCAATGGATGAAAGTTCGTTGCTCATGCCGGCATAACGAGAAATCTGACAAGCTTCTTCGCCAAAAAGGCCATTAGGATTTGCTTCGACTGATGCAGGCGAATCAGCGGCACGAATACTGTTCATACTCATCACCATCATATTGGCATTTCGTAAAAGAGGTTCAGTGTCCTGAAGTTTATTGCGCATATTTCCCAAACGCATCATGTCAAAATTCATCTTTTCAAATGAGTCTAAACTTTCTTGTTCAACAAAATAATTTTGATTTCCGATATGTACAATATTGAAAAGGTAATTTGGCTGATGCGAAATTATTTTATACAAATACCCCGAATTGATGGGTGATTGTTCATTCTGTTTTAAATCAATTTTTGCATCAACAGAAGCAAGATTGAAATTTTGAACAAGACCCTCATAGGCTGTATACTGTGCATAGGCAAGATCTTGAGCGCCTCCTAATATGATGGTGATAATTTTTTTCTCCAACAAATATTTTACACAACTGCTTAATGCAAAGAGGGTGTCATTTACACTTTCACCGGCTTCAATATTTCCAAGGTCGGCAATTTTAATTTCAAACTTTGGTTGAACTAATTTGTAAAAATGTTTTCTTACTTCATCGGGAGAAATTGCAGTTCCTGTTTGGTCGTTCTGCATACGACCTTCTTTTACGCCAATAATTGCCAGTTGAATATTTTCAAGATCAGGAATTTTTTTTACATGAATATCCAGCACATTCACCAAACTTTTTGGAGAACTTTCCTGAATGGAATTAAACACTGTTTCACTTATCGGGCTGAGAAAATCACTTAGTTGCATAATTTTTTATCTTGTGGCAAAATAGATTAATTTGCGGGTTCATTAATAAACATTTCCACACATTGATTGCAGTAAGCGGGGCAAACGGTTTTTTAGGTTCGTATGTAGTTTGTATGTTGCTCGAAAAAGGCAATCAGGTTGTTGCGTTCAAGCGTGATAGGTCAAGTCTCGTTGAGTTTGAAAATATTTTCTCAACATATTTTTCAGATAAAGAATCACATAAAAATTTAAAAAATAATTTAACATGGGTTGTTGCAGATGTGCTCGATATTCCATCTCTTGAGGCAGCTTTGACAAATGTTGATGAAGTTTATCATTGTGCAGCTATTGTTTCTTTTCTACAAAAACACCGAACAAAAATGATTGATGTGAATGTAGAAGGAACAAAAAATATGGTGAATATTTCCCTTCAAAAAGGTGTAAAAAAATTCTGTCATGTAAGTTCCATCGCAGCATTGGGTAGAGAAAAAAGTGGAGATGAAATTACCGAAAAGTCAAAATGGGGTGAATCAAAAAACAACAGCAATTATGCAATAACTAAATACAAAGCAGAAATGGAAGTGTGGCGGGCAATTGAAGAAGGCTTGAATGCAGTGATCGTTAACCCCGGTGTGATTTTGGGTACCGGAGATTGGAACAAAGGCTCTTGTAAATTATTTAAATTGGTATGGAATGGAATGCCTTTTTATACCTTAGGTGCAAATGGTTATGTAGATGTAAAAGATGTTTCGAAAGCAATGATTGAACTGATGGAAAAAAATATTTCGCGAGAACGATTTATTTTAGTTGGGGAAAATTTGCAAATGAAAAAATATCTTGAGGATGTTGCTGTGAGTTTTGGAAAGAAAAAACCCACCATCGAAGCCGGGAAAAAACTTTCGCAAATTGCCTGGAGGGTTGATGCTGCAAAAAGTTTTCTGTTTGGGAAAGAACCATCCATCACTAGAGAGACAGCCAGGGCGTCTCAAAACACATTTTATTATAACAGCAATAAGATCAGTCAAAAAATAAATTTTAAATTTACACCGATGAATAAAACCATCGATGATATTTGTGCTAACTTTTTAAAACAACAATTATAAGATGAAGAACATTTTTTTCGCAGCTATTGCTGCCACATTTTTATTTGCATGTAACCAAAATGCACCTCAACAATCAGCAAAAAACAATAACGAAACTTACAAGAAACTGTTCGACAAAAGCATGAACCTAAAAGATTATCATACCGCTATTATGGCAGTGCAAATGATGCTTATAGAAGATTCGACACAAGTAAATTATCGCGATTCGTTACCCGAATTATATGCCGCATTAAATAATGTTGAAGCGGTTTCAAAAACTATTGATGCCACGCTTGCCCGTCATCCAAAAGATGAAAAGTTTCTTCAGGTAAAAGCGGTAGTTCAACAAGAAGAAAGCGATTATGAAGGCGTTTTAAAAACCTATTCAACGTTGTTTGAAACAACAAAAAAATTAACCTATTTATATCAAATAGGAACAATGCATTTTCAGGCAGGGAAATTAGCAGAGGCAGAAACTGTTGTTGATGAAGTGCTTGCCAAATCACCAAATAGCAGTGATAGTTTAGATATTTTTGTTAGCGAGCAACAAAAACAAAAAGTTCCGATTATGGCTGCAGCACTAAATTTTAAAGGATACATTTTTGCACAAAAAAGAGATATGGCGAATGCAAAAAAATATTTTGAAACAGCTATAAAAGTTTTTCCTGATTTTGTAATGGCAAAAAGAAATTTACAACAATTGATGGGTGGTGCTCCAAAAAGATAACAATATAATATTGTTTGAGGTTTGGAGTTAAAGCCAAATGTTATGGCAATAATATAAATTTATACAATAGCCCAGACTGTTAAGTCGGGGTATACGAAATACCAATACGGAAAGGGTTTTAGCCCAACAATTAATTTGCGATTATAAATGCAGATAAGACCGGCAAATACTAATGATGCAAACATTTTAGCTGAACTCGGAGCTAAAACATTTTATGAAACTTTTCGTGAATTTCACACAGAAGAAGATATGCAGCAGTATATCCAAAAAGCATACTCTGTTGATTTGATGACAGAAAATTTATCGAAAGAAAGCATTCAATACTTTATTGCTTTTGATGAAGACAAACCGATTGGATATTTGAAGTTGATTAAAGATGCATCGCACGAAAAATTGACATCGCAAAAAAATATTGAGCTCGAAAAAATTTATGTGCTGAAAGAATATCTTGATAAAAAAGTTGGCAAAGAATTGATGTTACAGGCTATCAACTTTTCAAAACAAAACAATTTTGAAACCTTGTTTCTTGGCGTTTGGCAAGAGAATCATCGTGCGGTTAATTTCTATAAAAAATTTGGTTTCGAAACTTTTACCATCAGAACATTTCAACTTGGAGAAACTTTATGTGATGATTTTTTGATGAAACTAAACTTATAAATTTTGTGGTTTAGGATAAGCCCGATTGGCTGATATTTTTATAGTCTGTTATAAAATTGCAAGTAAACCCCCAATGGGGTGATATTATTTCACTCCTTCGGAGTTATGGATTTATTGGAGTCTTTTTTACAATCATTTCATCCCTTCGGGATTATCTAAATTATAATTTCCCTTCCAGCATCATCAACTTTGCTTTTAAAACTGCAACAACTGTTAAACTATCAGTAATTTTTCCGCTTAAAACCTGTTCATACAATTCGTCAAAATGAATTTTCTTTACATGTAATTCTTCATCCTCTCCCGGTTGCGATTTGGTGAAAGTTAATCCTTGAGCAATATATAAATACGCCTTTTCATCCGTTGCCGAATTACTCAATTGCATGTGTTGGATAAAGGTAAATTTATTTGCGATGATGCCACATTCTTCTTCCAGTTCGCGCTTTGCCGAGTCAAGTGGATCAATAGCTAACTGACCGCCACCTTCGGGAATTTCCCACGTAAACATATTAAATGGATATCGATATTGACCAACGATCCAGGTATAATTATTCTCATCAAGAGGAAGAACTCCAATTGCTAAATTTTTAAAATGAACAACAGAATACGTTCCGGGATTTCCTGCAGGATTTAAAACATCGTGATGTGAAACACTAATCCATGGTGATTCATACACCTCTTTTTTATTTAATAATGTCCATGGATTTTTTTCTTCGTCTATCATTCTTTGAGTTGATATTTTTTAGAGAATTTTTTATTCAAATCTTTCTGCTGATTATTCAGATCAATTTCAATTCCATTGATAAACGCTTGTTCAACTATACTTGATTTCATGTCTAACACATCGCCTGCTGAAATTATTATCGTGGCATCTTTTCCGTTTTCTAAAGTACCGCAACGGTTCTCAATACCTAAAATTTTTGCAGCGTTTTTTGTGATACACATTAACGCTTCTTCTTTTGTTAATCCATGTGCAGCAGTTGTACCTGCTTCAAACATCAGGTTGCGTGATTCCCAACTTCCTGTATGTCCAATTGCAACTAAAATTCCTGCTTGCATTAATTGAAACGGAGTTTTAAATGGTTGATCAACATCTTCATCAGATCTTTGTGGAAGTCTGTGAATATTTGTGAGCACTACAGGAATTTTATTTTCTTTAATAAGTTCTTTTAGTTTGTACGAATCTGCCGCACCAACTAAAACCATTTTTATTTCGGGATATTTTTTAACGAAGTTTACAGATGAAATAATTCCTTTCGAACTGTTCACATGAACATATAAATTCTTTGTTCCATTAAATAAATTTCTCATCGCTTCAAGCCTCACATTTGTAATTTCAGGTTTTTCAGTTTTACTGTATTGAAATGCTTGTTCGAATAATTCATCAATAGCTTGAAGCTCTTTATCCATGAGTTGTTTCATAGATTCATTTTGTCCGCCCCCAAAATTATAATTGATCAGTTCGGGCCAATTCATATGCACACCTTCATCAATTTTATAAGCGGCATCTTCCCAATTCCAACCATCAGTTTTCATCACACTTGAAGAGCCTGAAATTAATCCTCCTTGTGGAACAATTTGCATAAAAAGCACACCATTAGATTTTATAGTTGGGATAATTTTTGAATCGGTATTATAAGCAATCACAGCACGAACATTTGGATTGACACCTCCAACTTCCCGATAATCATGTGTTGCACGAGCTTCGTCAATTTCATTTAATCCGGCAAAAGTATTCATACAAATTAATCCGGGGTAAACGTGTTTCCCTTTTGCATTAATGATTCGTGCATTTTTATAGGTGGCTATCAATTGTGAATCGCACAAAATTATTTTCCCTTCACTAAATACTAGAAATCCGTTTTCAATTATTTTTCCATTACCAAGATGAATAGTTGCCCCTTGAATGATTACAGTTATTTGTTGTGCTTTTGAAAACAAATTAATAGAGACAAATAATAGTATTAACAGAATATTTTTTTTCATTTTGATGTTTAAGAAGGATGAATGTAAATTGAAAGCGTTAAAAATTCAATTATGGAAATTTTGGAAACTTAGAAAAATCTGGTTTACGTTTTTCAAGAAAAGAATTTTTTCCTTCTTTGGCTTCATCACTCATATAATATAAAAGTGTAGCATTACCCGCCAACTCTTGTATTCCGGCTTGTCCGTCAAGTTCTGCATTGAAAGAAGATTTGATCATGCGCAATGCGATTGGACTTTTATCCAATATTTTTTTGCACCATGCAATAGTAGTTTCTTCTAACTTTTCGAGAGGCACAACTTTATTTACCAAACCCATTTCGAGTGCTTCTGTTGCATCGTATTGATCACACAAAAGCCAAATCTCTCTCGCCTTTTTTTGTCCAACAATACGTGCTAAATAACCTGCGCCAAAGCCACCGTCAAAACTTCCAACCATCGGGCCTGTTTGTCCGAATCGGGCATTTTCGGCAGCAATTGTTAGGTCACAAATTACATGCAAAACATGTCCGCCACCAATTGCCCAACCAGCCACCATTGCTATTACCGGTTTTGGAATTCTGCGAATTTGCATTTGCAGATCAAGAACATTTAATCTTGGAACACCATCATCGCCAACATAACCACCGTTGCCACGAACAGACTGATCGCCACCACTGCAAAATGCTTTGCCACCTTCACCGGTTAAAATCACCACTCCAACTTCAGGATTCTGACGAGCAAGTTCCATTGCTTCACTCATTTCTTTTACAGTAAGCGGAGTAAATGCATTATGCTTTTCAGGTCTGTTGATGCTTATCTTAGCGATTCCTTCAAAAAAAGAAAATTTAATTTCTTTGTATTCTTCGATTGTTTTCCAATTATAATTTGATTTCATTTTTAAAATTAATAAGTTGTAAAAAAATATTTTTCTGTTCGAAATTCAGGATAATATTTCGGCCAGGTATGATTTTGGTTTTTGTACCTACACCACATTTTAATTGCTTTGTCTTCGTCAGTTTCTTTATAATTTATTTTTATTGAGTAATCAATTTTTTCAGGAGGTTTTAAATAATTTATAAAATCAAATTCATGTTCGCTTGAATACATAATATTTTGCTCTTTCAAATTATTCAAAACTATTTTTTTGCCTTCTTCATTTTTGATAGATGCACTGTCGGCAATAGTTTGACAATAGCCATCAATAGCATTCAACAAAATAAATAGTATGAAAAACCTTTTTATCAAATCAATTTTATTTTTTTAAACTGTTTAAAAATTTTAGCGTTTTCATTTCTGTCAAATTTCAATTCGAGCACTGCGGCTTTTTTATTCGGATCAAGAAACTCTTTTAAAGTTTTACTCAAATCATTTTGTGATGCACAAAAATAATAATCTAAACCATTATCAATTGCTGTGTTTTTAACACTCTGTTGATGTGGTGTTGTAAAATAGCTTAATTGTTTTTTATGAGATGATGGTCCATCGATGAGTTGAAATATTCCGCCACCAAAATTATTAAAAATAATAATTCGTAAATTATCCGGCACGTGATTATTCCACAAGGCATTTCTATCATATAAAAAACTAAGATCACCAGTGATAAATATGGTAGGTTTATTATTAATAATTGCAGCACCAACAGCTGTTGATGCACATCCGTCAATTCCGCTTGTGCCTCTGTTTCCGCTCACCGTCCAACTTGGATTTAAATTTCCAATTAAACTTATATAACGAATAGAACTGCTGTTTGAAATTTGTAAATTTATTGCATCAGGAAGATTGTTTATGATAATTTCCATCGCATGTAATTCGCTCGAATTGTTATTTCTTTCAAGAAATGATTTTATCTTAACAGAAGCCAGTTCATCAATTTTTTTCCAGAGATTTTTAAAATCAGAAAAGGTGTTTTCTTTTAAATTTTCAGGAAGATTTGTTAATACAATCGAAGGGTTTGCATCAATATAATCCGTAACATTTTTATATGTATCAACCAGTTCTTTTTTTGGTTGGATTCGAAAATGATATTTCGGTTTTTGTTTTTTCAGCCACAATTTTAAACTCTTTGAAAGTACTGGCCCGCCAAATGTAATCAGCATATCAGGCTCAAGTTCACTTAAGGTTTTTTCGCTACATTGAGAAATAGTAAAATCAAAATGAGGTGCTGTGCAAACACTTTGTTTATTACTTAGCACGTCACACAATATCACAACATCCTGATGTTTATTTAATTCAAATAATTGAGTGAATAAATTATTGTCAACCGGGTATTGACCAATAAGAATTATTTTCTTTTTGCTTTCGAACCAAGCCTTATTGAAAGTTTGAAAATTTGCTTGTTTAATTGTTTGAATTGCGCTCTCAAACTCTCGAACGCTCAAACTTTCGAACTTGTTTTCTTTTGTTGGATAAAGAGGTTCGCTAAGAGGAACATTAATATGTACTGGACCTTTTACAATTCCGTTTGAAATATTAATTCCATTTGAAATTATCGTTGAAGTTTCTTTGATATTTTCTTTTCCATGAAAATAATTTTCTAATTCAAAACTTGCAAGAACATGTCCTCCAAAAACATTTTTTTGCTTAACCATTTGTCCATCTTGTTGATTTAATAATTCAGGCGGACGATCGGCAGTTAAAATAATTAATGGAATTTTTTGATAAAAAGCTTCAGCTATTGCAGGGTAAAAATTTAAAGAAGCTGTTCCAGATGTACAAATCAGCACAACAGGTTCTTGCAGTTGTTGAGCCATGCCCAAAGCAATATATGCGGCACTGCGTTCATCAATAATCGAGTAGCATGTTATGTTTTTTTCTTGTGTGAACGCATAAACTAAAGGTGCCGAACGTGATCCGGGACAAATAACAGCATGCTTTATTCCAAGCAAAGCACAGGTTTTAGAAATGGTATAAACGTGTTGTTGCAAAAGTTGTAAATTTATTTGAATGATTTGATTAAGTTTGGAGTTCAAAAAATAAGAACTGAGAACTTTCAAAATTACTTTGTCAAAAATATCATTTGGCGGGAGTTTGAAAAACAAAATCATTTTCTATTTTCGTGAACTCTAAAACATTTTGTTACACAACATATTAAAATGACAAAAGACAGATTAATGACAAAGGCAATATTATTATTAGTTTTTAGCGCCTTCACGGTTGCTGCAATTGCACAAAAGCAGGATACAAAAACACAGGGTTTCGATCCGTTTTCGGCACAACCCGACACTACGAATGCTTCAGTTGCTTCTGATAGTCTTTCGCGACAAGACTCATCAACAATTGTTAAACCCTACGAAAGATTAGTGTTATACGTTGATTCGGTTACTAATTTGATTACTTATTTAGGAATAGTTGAACCAAACGAAATAAATACTAATCCTGATGAAACCACAAGTTCAGATTCTTTGTATATAAGAGCAAAAAGATGGGCTGTGAAACGATTTACTGGAGGAGCAAAAGCGCTATTTGATGTTGATAAAAGAAATATTAAAATTGTGTTGAATGGTTGGATGCCGGCATATGCGTACGGAAATAAATACACCAAGAGAAATGTTGGTAAATATGAATTTAAAATGACCATTTGGTTAAAAGAAGGCAGGTATAAATATCAGTTATCAAATTTTGTTCATGAAGGCGTTAAGCCCAATGAAGGAAGTGTGGTAAGAAATTATTTCGAATTTTATTATACCTCTCCAAATAGTTTAAAAGGAAATGATTTAACCCTTCGATATGCAGATAAAGATATTCATAGATTGATTGAAGATTTCAAGAAACATATGAAAGATCCTATTATTGTTGATGAAGAAGAGTGGTAGAATTTTATATCATCTCAATAATTAAATAATACTTTTCCTTCCCAATCATTTTAAACTTTCTGCTTTGGCTGAAGTACTTTTTTCTCATGAATATTTTATGAAAGCCGCTTTGAAAGAAGCTGAGAAAGCATTTCATGAAAACGAAGTTCCTGTAGGATGCGTTATCGTTTGCAATAATCAGATTATCGGCAAAGGGTATAATTTAACCGAAAAATTAAATGATGTTACTGCTCATGCAGAAATGCAAGCAATCACAGCTGCCTCAAATTATCTTGGAGCAAAGTATTTAAATGAATGCACAATGTATGTTACCATCGAGCCTTGTGTGATGTGTGCAGGTGCAATTTTTTGGAGTCAGATAGGAAAATTGGTTTATGCTGCATCTGATGAAAAACGAGGCTTTAACAAAGTTGGAAATCTTCTCCATCCAAAAACAGAATTGTTAAAAGGGATATTTGAAATGGAAGCCAGCGAATTAATGAAAACATTTTTCAGAAAAATCAGAGAAACATAATTGAAACGAAATTGTTAATTGTAAACAACAAATCTATTTTTGAACCTTAAATAAAAAAATCATGGCATTTGAATTACCAAAATTACCTTACGAATACTCTTCACTCGAGCCACATATTGATGCACGAACAATGGAGATTCATTACACAAAGCACCACCAAGCTTATGTAACAAATTTAAATAATGCACTTGCAGGAACTGATGGTGAAAAATTGAGCATCGAAGAAATCTGTAAAAACATTTCTAAATATCCAGTTGCTGTTAGAAATAATGGCGGAGGTCATTTTAATCATTCATTATTTTGGAGCATTATGGGGCCAAATAAAGGTGGTCAGCCATCAGGTGCTTTAATGGAAGCTATCAACAGCCAATTGGGTGGATGGGAAAAATTTAAAGAAGATTTTAACAAAGCAGCAACAACACGATTTGGTTCAGGATGGGCTTGGCTATGTGTTGATGCGAATAAAAAATTATGTGTTTGTTCATCTCCAAATCAGGATAATCCTTTAATGGATGTTTCAGATTGTAAGGGAACACCAATTTTAGGTTTAGATGTTTGGGAACACGCTTATTATTTACATTATCAAAATCGCAGACCAGATTATTGTGCTGCTTTTTGGAATGTTGTTAATTGGGATGAAGTGAGCAAAAGATTTGAGCAAGCTTTATAAGTAGAAGATACTATAGCTAATGTTTTGAAAGACGAGTTAAGTGCTCGTCTTTTTTTATTTTCATAAGATTGTATTTAACAGCTTAATATTAAAAACAGCCATTCATTTTGTTTTTACGTTTTTTTGCATAAGTTTGTTATTGCATTTAAACATAAACTTATGAATCCAATTAATACAATTTTTGGGATTTCTTCTATCGGAAAAGAGGAAATCAGCGAAATTCAATTTGTATCGGAAGAGGTTTTAGCTTCGGTTGATCAAATAAATAACAGGCGCTCAGAATTACAAAAAGCAATGCTTCTCGGAAATTCCGAGAAATCAAAAAGTAAGATCGTATTTGCAACAAATAACGGTTTAAGAAAAGTCGAAACAACCGTTTGGGCTGTTGATGATTTAGAAGTTGTTTTAAAAGCGGGAGTTTTTATACCTATCCACGCTATCTGTCATGTAGCACTTTTGTAAAACCTACTACTCCACGGTAACTGATTTTGCCAAATTTCTTGGTTGGTCAACATTACAACCTCTCATTACTGCAATATGATAGGAAAGTAACTGTAATGGAATTGTTGCAAGTAATGGTAACATCGATTCTTCGCATTGAGGGATGTAAATTACATAATCAGCATGATTTTTAATTTCAAGATCTCCTTCGGTAGCAATAGCAATAACGCGCCCTTTTCTGGCTTTAACTTCTTGAATATTACTGATTACTTTTTCGTAATAACTATGTTTGGTAGCAATTACTACAACAGGCATTTCTTCATCAATCAAAGCAATTGGCCCGTGCTTCATTTCGGCAGCAGGGTAACCTTCGGCATGGATATATGAAATTTCTTTTAACTTTAAAGCACCTTCGAGAGCAATTGGAAAACCATAACCGCGACCTAAATACAATGCGTTTTTTGAATCTTTGAACTCTTCAGCAATCTGTTTTATCAATGGATCAGTTAGCAAAGTTTTTTCAACTTTTGCAGGAAGCGTTTCCATCTCAATTAATAATTCACGTAATCTTTGTGAGGTGAGCGTTCCTTTTTTCTGAGCAATTGAAAGTGCCATTAACAATAAAGCTGTAACCTGTGCGGTAAATGCTTTTGTAGATGCCACACCTATCTCAGGACCGGCATGGGTATATGCTCCGGCATCTGTAAAACGAGGAATTGATGAACCAACAACATTGCAAACTCCAAATACAGTAGCTCCTTTGCTTTTTGCTAATTCAATAGCGGCAAGTGTATCAGCAGTTTCTCCAGATTGAGAAATGGCTATTACAAAATCAGTTTCATCTAAAATCGGATTTCTGTATCGAAATTCAGAGGCATATTCCACTTCAACAGGAATTCGGGCAAAGTCTTCAAATAAATATTCACCAACTAATCCCGCATGCCATGATGTTCCGCAGCCAATGATAATAATGCGTTTAATATTTTTGAGTTTATCTTCAAACATATCAACTCCGGCCATCGAAATTGTGGCATCCTTGATATGTGTGCGGCCTCTAAAACTATCGAGAATAGAACGGGGTTGCTCGTAAATTTCTTTGAGCATGAAATGTTCGTAACCACCTTTTTCAATGCTTTCAAGGTTAATTTCAAGCTCTTGTATATAAGGGGTTTTTACAGTATTGTCAATTGTTTTAATGGTAAGTTCTGTTCCATTAATAATTGCAATTTCTCCATCTTGAAGATAAACTACATTTTTGGTATACTCTAAAAATGGTGTAGCATCAGAAGCGATGAAATGTTCATTATCACCAATCCCGATTACCATAGGGCTGCCCTTCTTAGCACCGATTAAATAATTAGGATCCTTTTTTGATAAAATAACAATTGCGTATGCTCCAATCACCTGAGTGAGGGCCATTCTTACAGCTTCTTCAAATCCAACATCATTATTTTTGTAAACTTCTTCTATAAGGTGAATTAATACTTCAGTATCGGTTTCACTTTTAAAAGTATGGCCACGCTTTGTTAAAGCCAACTTAAGGGAAACATAATTCTCGATGATTCCATTATGAATGATTGCAAACTCTTCTGAACCGGAAAGATGAGGATGAGCATTTAGGTCATTGGGTTCACCATGTGTAGCCCATCTAGTGTGGCCCATTCCGGTATTTGCATAAAGGTTTTTCCCTTTAATAATTTCTTCCAGTTCGGAAACCTTTCCGCTTTTTTTATAAATGATAAGTTCCTTTTCAGGGGTAAGCAATGCAATTCCTGAACTATCATATCCTCTATATTCAAGGCGTTTAAGTCCGTTTATAATAATTGGCGAAGCATCGCGATGGCCAATGTAGGCAACAATTCCACACATAGGTTATATTGATTGAAGGTTTAAGACTGTATTATTTATAGGCAAAGTTTTTTTTCCGTATGGAAGATGAGGTAAAATATTGTTCACACCCTCCATTAAATCGGTAAATTCATTAAAATTCAATGCTTGTTCTTTATCAGATAATGCTTTTGCCGGTTCAGGATGAATTTCAATGATAAGCCCATCGGCTCCTGCTGCTGTTGCGGCCAATGCCGCTGGTTTAACACGAGAAGCTATTCCTGTTCCATGGCTTGGGTCAGCAATAATTGGCAAATGACTTAATTCTTTTATTAACGAAATAGCTCCAATATCCATCACGTTTCTGCTTTGTGGATCAAAGCTTCTGATGCCGCGTTCACAAAGAATAACATTTGAGTTTCCTCCACTTAAAATATACTCAGCAGCTAAAAGCCATTCATAAACTTTAGCATTCATGCCTCGCTTTAACAAAATAGGTTTATCAATTTTCCCTAATTCATTTAGTAAGTAAAAATTATGCATGTTTCTGCTGCCTACTTGAAGGATTTCGGCATATTGATAAACATCATCAAGTAAAGTCAAATCAAGAATTTCGGTTACAACTTTTAAATGAAATTGCTGGGCCGCTTTATGTAATATTTTTAAACCATCAACTCCTAAACCTCTAAAGGAATAAGGAGATGTTCTTGGTTTATAGGCGCCTCCTCTTATAAACTGTATCCCTGCTTTTGAGAGAAATTCTGCTGTTGAAAAAACTTGATCCTCATTCTCTACAGAACAAGGGCCAGCCATTACAGTAAAAGTGTCCATACTGATTTCAATGGTATCAATTTTTACAGCTGTTTTAGCTTTCCAAATTTTACTTGGGAGTTGAAAGGGCGTGTCAATTTCAAAAACTGAATCAATCGCATTTTTGTTATTGAGTAATGTTACATCATTGAATTTTGGAAGAACAATGACATTTTCGTTTTCGATAAACTGAAAGGCAATTGAAAGGTTATTCAAAAGCTCGAATATTTCATTTATCTCATCCCTTGAGGAGTTGTTATTTAACTTTACAATCATCTTATTTTATAACAGAATAACTAAGATTAAGTTTCACATCTTTTGTGTTGATTACGGCTCTGCTCGAACCAAATCCGTTCATGTAATCATCCGCAGGAATAATTAAATTCATTCCATAGTTGATGCTTTTACCAGTTTGGTGAAAAGTGGTTAGCAGGTGTTGAACATGTCTGGTAATATTAAAAGAATATTGACCTTTCCCATTTACTACAGTGTAAGTTCCTCCATAATAACTTGTAGGGTTTATTTCTAAAAAATCTTCCAAGAAAGAAATTCTTCCAATGGAATCTGCATTTTGAAGCCATAAATTATTGGGAGCTTTATAAACTGCGTCATCTTTTCCGTCAGCAAGTGTAAATACGATTTGAGCTCCAATTACAGCAATATCATGGTCCTTAGCGATATTATCAATATTTGGCATGAGTACCCTTGTTTTTATTCCTGCGTTTGATTGTACATAACTTTCATTATTCGCAGAAGGCGTTTTGCTCATGTAAGGTTGTAATGGGAGTGAAGTAGAATGCGTATATTGATTAGTAATAACATCAGAAGGTGCAATCGGAAATATTTGTTTGTATTTGCCTCCATAATAAACGGCTATTCCACTCACTAGTGAAGAGCGAGGATTAAGGTATAAAATTGCCCCTTGACCAGGAAATAGTCTCGATTCAGGAGTTTGGGCCAAAATTGCTAAACCGTTAATATAGCTTTGAAATGCAGTGTTCGACAAAAAGGCTCCAGCAGATTCTGCTCGTTGAAGTTTATTAACAAATGCGGAGCTTAATTTTATTCGAATATGTGGAATTAAAGTAGTTGTAAGCCCTCCGTATGTTTCATAAACACTGTCTGTAAAATTAAATGTTGAAGAAAAATATCCAATTGAAGGAGGTAAAACACGGCTACCTATTTCTGAAATTTGATAATTTCGGTTTGAAAAATATCCTGAATCATATGAAGAAGACAACTGCTCCTTAAGTTCGTATACTGAAATATCCTGTGATGTGGAGATGTTTCCATAATAGGAATTGCTTGAAACAAACCCTAATTGTAACACAACTGAATCAATGGTTGCGCCATTAAAACCAAAACCACTTGGCAAACTAAATTGAGTATATATATTCGATTTTGTTTTTCCAAAAATGGGGTCATTCATATCTCCCAGCATAAAAAAACTTAACGCTTTTGTGGGAATTGAATCACATTTTGAACTAAATAAAATGAGGGAAGTGGTATCGTTTGATAATACAGTAAAACCATTGAGAGTGCCAATAAAACCTGCACCTATTGTGTTGGAGTTATCCTTTTTACAGGCAGTAAAAAGAAAAACAGAAACAAGAAACGTTATAATAAACTGCTTAGTTCTGTCTTTCGAGTAAACTATCATAGAGTTCGATATAATCATTCACGTATCCATCACCGTTTTTGTGGTCCATAAAGATTTTACCTTTTTGTTTCTTCATGAAACTTGAAACTTCAGGATCAATATCTAAACTACATTTTACTATCGCATCTGAATGTGCTATTCCGGATTTGTATAAAGCTGAACAAGAGGAGTCATCTAAAGATGAAACTTGTTTATTGTCCAAAGAATTAAGGCTTGCTTTTTTTGCAAAATCTTTTCCCAGAGTAGCTTCAAATTGATTTTCGAAAACAGAATAAACAACTTTCGCATTGCGAAACACAGGTTCGTCTTTGTACAATGTTTTTAAATAGAGAGGAACTAGACTCGTCATCCATCCATGACAATGGATAATATCGGGCTGCCATCCTAGTTTTTTAACGGTTTCGAGTGCACCTTTACAAAAGAAAATGGTTCTCTCATCGTTATCAGCATAAAATTCATTATTCTCATTTGAGTAAACAAATTTGCGATGGAAATAATCTTCATTATCCAAAAAATACACTTGCATTTTAGCCTCAGGCAATGACGCAACCTTAATAGTAAGGGGATTGTCATTATCCTCAATTGTAATGTTAATACCCGATAGCCTAACAACCTCGTGAAGCCTGTTACGTCTTTCATTGATACATCCAAAACGGGGCATTAAAACCCTTATTTCATTATCCTTCTCCTGAATCGCTTGCGGTAATCGTCTTGCTAATTCGCCAACACTGCTAACTTGTAGATAAGGGGTCATTTCTGAAGAAATGAACAAAACTTTCTTTTTTGCCATAGAATTTGTGCTTAAAAAAGTATACAAAGTTAGTTAAAAAGCTAAAATTTTCATTAATATTCGCCCCAAATTAATAGCAGTATTTTATAATATATAGATAATCAGCACACTAACTTGAAATTATTTAAAGAAATTAGTTCTTTAAGGAACTTTTTGAACGAAAAAAGATTGAATGGTATTACCAAAATTGGATTTGTGCCAACTATGGGAGCACTTCACGAGGGTCATATTTCCTTAATAAATGCTTCTAAGATTCAAAATCAACTTACCGTTTGCAGTATTTTTGTTAACCCAACTCAATTTAACAATACTGATGATCTTGCAAAATATCCTAAACCAATTGAGGATGATATTAATCTTTTAATTGAAAATGGGTGTGATGTTCTTTTCTTTCCAGAAGTAAGTGAGATGTATTTGAATGATGAGGTTAAAAAAAGTGTGGATTATGGAAATATCACCAACTATTTTGAGGGTAAATTTCGAAAAGGTCATTTCGATGGTGTAGTAATGATAGTCAAAAAGTTTTTTCAAATAATTGAACCGGATAATACTTATTTTGGTCAAAAAGACTATCAGCAATGTATGGTCGTTGAAAAATTAATTCAAGAGAACAATTTAAATATTCAACTTCATGTTTGTCCAACTCTTAGAGAAAATGACGGCTTGGCAAAAAGTTCAAGAAATGTAAGGTTAACAGCAGAAGAACGTGAAATTGCAACTATAATCCCCAATACACTATATTATATTAAAGATGCTTTGCAAAAAAAGCCATTAAAGGAAATACTTATAAATGCAAGGCAACAAATTACAGCAGGGTCAAATCTAATGAAGCTTGAATACCTTGAAATTATTGACGCAAAAAGCCTCAATCCACTTTCAGAAATAAATGAAACAACTCATGCCGTTGCATTAATAGCAGCATGGTGTGGAAATATTCGTTTAATTGATAACTTAATTTTAACCGAATAACAGAAATATTCTTTTACTTTGAATTGAATGAGCACACAGGAGGAATTTCTTCAGGCAGCAGAAGCCATTGTTTTTGATCTCGATTATCGCAAAAGGATAACCGATAATATCGCTAATTATGAAGCGGCTTTTGTAAAAGGTTTGGAGCAATATTCAAACCTAGAACTTGCCCGTGAGCGTGCAGCTTTTATCAAATGGAAAGTAACCGAAAACCTTGATAAATATTTAATAGAATTTGAAGCAAGTGTGATGCGCAGAGGCGGGAAAGTGATATGGGCGCATGACGTTGAAACAGCACAAAATGAAATTGAACAGATCATGAATCGTGTTCAAGCTAAAACCATTGTAAAAAGTAAATCAATGGTGTGCGAAGAAATAGAACTCAATAAATTTTTACGCAAAAAAGGATTAAGTGTTTACGAAACGGATCTTGGTGAGTATATCGTTGATATGGCAGGCGAAGCGCCTTTTCACATTGTAACTCCAGCAATGCATAAAAACACCAAAGATATTGCTAAACTGCTAAATGAAAAGATCAGTTCTTCTCTCGATGCTGATGCAGCAGAATTGAGCAATGATGTGAGAAATGAATTACGAGATAAATTTTTAAATGCAGATGTTGGAATTACCGGAGCCAACTTTTTAATTGCCGATAGCGGGATGGTTTCTATTACCGAAAACGAGGGCAACGCAAGACTTGCATTTACTTTTGCAAAAACTCATATTGTTATTGCAGGAATTGAAAAAGTAATTCCTACCGTAAACGATCTCGACTTGTTTTTTCCTATGCTTGCATCCTATGGGACGGGCCAAAAAATAACAGCATATAATTCAATCGTTGGGCCACGCAATAATGACGATGATGATTATACAGGCAACTTTTTTGTTATACTTATTGATAACGGTCGTTCAAATTTATTGGCCCAGGCAGAACAACGACAAGCTCTAGGATGTATTAAATGCGGAGCATGTTTAAATGTTTGCCCTGTTTTTAAAAATATCGGAGGGCATACCTACGATACTGTTTATAATGGCCCTATCGGCTCGGTTACAAGTATTCATACCAATGGAATTAAGGAATTTAAGCATTTAAGTTTTGCATCGCCACTCTGCGGAAAATGCACAGATATTTGTCCTGTAAAAATTGATATCCATAATCATCTGGTAAGAAACAGAAGAGATATTATTAATGCGGGAGATACAACTGGCGGAGAAAAACTTGTTTGGTTTACATGGAAGAAGATGATGCAAAATCGAAAAACAATGAATAAGGGAGTAAGTATAAAAAACTTTATGCTTAAACAATTCTTTAAAACTTCATGGGGTGAACGCAGAGAGTTTCCAAAAGTTGCGGAAAAATCATTTAATCAATTGTGGCGTGAAAGATTTGGCCAATAATACAATTGCTTAATTATTCAATTAATAAACTCTTCGTAATAAAAACTCTTTTTTAGGAGCAATTACCAAAGGAACTTTTTCAACGATTACAGAACTGGTATCTAAACCAAATGCTTTAACTTCAGTGAGGGCAAACTTATCTAAAGTAAAATATAAATCCATGATGATTCGCTCATATGCCGACAGTTCATTTTCGTATGAAAGATGACGTTGCAAAACAACAAATCTAAAATCACCGGTAATATTCTGTTTACTCAATGAGGTGTATCTTGATGTAACGTCTACTTCATGATTTTTCATCAAGTCTTCAATTACTTTTCTGAAATAGAAATTTATTTTTTGTTCAACTCTGAAACCTAATTTAAACTCAACTTTTATTACGTCTTGCGGAACAACAAAATCAACTTTATATTCCATGGTATATGGTTTATCATCCACATGAATATGTACAAACCAATAAATATCGGCACGTTTAGGTTGCTTCTGCAAAATTGAATACATGATTTTTGATTCCACATCCATCAAATGATCAGCACTTGTTAAATATACTAAGTGGGTGGCAAATTTTGGAACAGAAGTATCGTGACTTAGCTCCTGTAATGTTGGAAGATAATCTCTAAGGTTTACAAATTCTGTCAATCGGTTTTTAATTTTCCTTCCTTTAAACCAGATCCACATTACACCGATAAACCCTAAACTGATAAGCAAGGTAACCCAACCACCATGAGAAAATTTCTGAAGATTGGCAACCAAAAACGCCATTTCGATGGATAGGTAAACCAAAAGTATAATGCCCACAAACCAGCGTGGAGCTTTTATTTTGCGAAGATAATTTGATAATAAAAAAGTTGTCATCAACATAGCGATGGTAATTGCTAAACCATAAGCCGCACCCATGTTTGCTGATTCTTTAAAATATAAAACCACACCTATACATCCTAACCATAAGATCCAATTGGCACTTGGCACATATAATTGTCCTTTGGTTTCTGTTGGATATTTAACGGTAACTTTTGGCCACACATTTAATCGCAACGCTTCCGAAATTAAAGTAAACGAACCACTGATGAGTGCCTGACTGGCAATAATTGCAGCGGCAGTAGCAATGATAATTCCCGGCAAAAGAAACCAAGAAGGCATAATTGAAAAAAATGGATTGAGGTCGTGAAAAGATTTTCCTTCAAACTGAAGTAGCCATGCTCCTTGACCTAAATAATTTAAAACCAAAGCGATTTTCACAAATATCCAACTCACGCGAATATTTTTCCGTCCGCAATGACCCAAGTCTGAATACAATGCTTCAGCTCCTGTAGTACATAGAAATACAGCACCTAATAACCAAAAACCTTCAGGATAATTTACCAATAAATTATACGCATAGTATGGGTTTAGCGAGGCAAGAATTTTTGGATCGTGAGTCATCGACATCAACCCCAATATAGCAAGCATCGAAAACCAAATCAACATCATTGGGCCAAAAGCCTTTCCAACAATGGTTGTTCCAACACGTTGAATAAAAAACAGCAGGGTGATAATTACTAAAACAATAGGTAATGTTGGGATATTAGCTTCTATCATTCTTAGTCCTTCAACTGCGGATGCAACAGAAATTGGTGGAGTAATAATTCCATCGGCAAGCAATGCGCAACCACCAACAATAGCCGGGAAAATAAGATAAGGTTTTCGTCTGCGGATTAAAGCGTAAAGAGAAAAAATTCCACCCTCACCATTATTATCAGCACGAAGAGTAATGATTACATATTTTAAAGTTGTTTGTAAGGTGAGCGTCCAAAAAATACAGGAAAGGGCTCCATATATCAATTCTTTGGAAATCACCCTATCGGTAATAATCTCTTTAACCACATAAAGCGGAGAGGTACCAATGTCTCCGTATATAATGCCAAGCGTAACCAGTAATCCGGCTGCACTCAACTTATGCATCTTACTATGACTCTCGCTCACAAAATAAAATTATTACGCAAATGTATAAAGAAAATGACACCCACAATTTTTTTAATTAAAAGGCTATTTCAGAAATAAAATGTAAACGCATCAGTTGAAGTTCATCTTTAGAAAAATCTTCGCCATATTCTTTTAAAATCTCATCAATTGAGTCAACCTGTGTGCCTTTAAAATAATCCATCATTTCATCCTGTTGATCCTCGTCCATCATATCGTTTACATATGTTTTCAGATTTAGTTTTGTGCCGGAAAAAATAATATTTTCAATTTCCTTAAGCAACTCTTCTCTATTAATTCCAATTGAACGGGCGATATCATCAAGTCCCATTTTTTTATCAACGTTGGTAATGATTGTTATTTTTTTGGCGGATTTGTTAACGACAGATTTTACAACAAAATCTTCGGGTCTTTCAATTCCATTTTCGTCAACATATTTTTTGATGAGTTCAATAAACTGTTTACCATATTTAATGGCTTTTCCTTTATTTACACCAATGATTTTACTTAATTCATCAATATTAATTGGGTATTTGAAAGCCATTTCCTCTAAAGAAGGATCTGTAAAAATGATATAAGGCGGGAGGTTTAATTGCTTGCTTACTTTTTTGGTAAGATCTTTAAGCATATCAAATAATACCTCGTCAAAAATATTTTCTACTTCTACTCCTGCATCATCGTCATCCGGATAGCGTTCAAATTTTTGATCAACAGCTATTTCAAATTTGATTGGTTTTTTCAAGAACGCTTCACCTTTTTCACTTAAGTTTAGAAGCCCGTAATTTTCAATATTTTTCGTGATATATCCGTTTAAAAGTAATACCCTTAAAACTGATTTCCAATAGATATCATCACGATCTTTTCCTTTTCCAAACACATCAAGTTTTTCGTGACCGCTAAGTGTAACATCATGTGATTTTTTTCCGATAATTACTTCAACGGCATGTTTTAAATTATTTTTTCCATTAAAGTTTTTAACTGCAGTGAGACATAATACTGCAGCATCTTTTGCATCTTCTTTTTGTTTTGGATGACGACAATTATCACACATTTTATGACAATCATGATCATCAAACTCTTCACCGAAATACAACAATAAAAATTTTCTGCGACAAGCCGAAGTTTCAGCAAATGCTTGTGTTTCGAATATAAGCAGTTCTCCAATCTCACGTTCGGCAACGGGCTTATCTTTCATAAACTTCTCCAGCTTTTCAATATCAGCAGGATTATAAAATAATAAACAATCGCCATCTAATCCATCTCGTCCACCACGACCTGTTTCCTGATAATATCCTTCGATACTTTTTGGAACATCATAATGAATTACAAAACGCACATCCGGTTTGTCGATTCCCATTCCGAAAGCAATGGTAGCAACAATTACTTCAGCATCTTCCATCAAAAAAGCATCCTGATTTGCAGCACGAGTTTTTGCGTCAAGACCTGCATGGTATGGTAAAGCTTTGATGCCATTAGCAACAAGAACTTCAGCAAGCTCTTCGACTTTTTTCCGGCTTAAGCAATAGATAATTCCGGATTTATGTTTTTTAACTTTAATGAATTGAACGATCTCTTTTAGTGTATCCGCTTTTTTCAATTTCGGACGAATTTCATAATACAGATTCGATCGGTTAAACGAAGATTTGAAAACTATTGCATCGTTCATTTGCAAATTTTTCTGAATATCGCTTTGTACTTTTGGTGTAGCAGTAGCAGTAAGCGCCATCATCGGCACATCCTTAATTTCTTTGATCATCTGCTTGATTCTGCGATATTCTGGACGAAAATCATGACCCCATTCGGAAATGCAATGAGCCTCATCAACAGCAACAAAAGAAATGTTTATACTTTTAAGAAATTCGATAGTTTCTTCTTTTTTTAATGTTTCTGGAGCGATATACAGCATTTTTGTATTGCCCAATGAAACATCTTTTTTAACAATTGTGATATCGGTTTTTGAAAGTGAAGAATTGATAAAGTGAGCAACATGATTGCTGCTAAATGCACGAATCTGATCAACTTGGTTTTTCATTAATGCAATAAGCGGAGAGATAATTATTGCAGTGCCTGGCATCATCAATGCAGGAAGCTGGTAACATAATGACTTTCCTCCACCGGTTGGCATGATCACAAACGTATCATTACCGGCTAATAAATTTTGAATGATTTTTTCTTGTTCTCCTTTGAAACTGTCAAATCCGAAAAACTCCTGCAAACAATCTTTTACACTTTTATTGGCAACATCCATAATATGAATAATAATAAAGCTACATTTTGAGCAGATAGCTTTTGGGTTTTTAATTTTTTATAAAGGGGCACGAAGTTAATCAAAAATCGTTTTTTGAAAAATTGATTTTTAAAAACTTTATTTGTGCATGAAAAGATACATGTAAAAGGTATAAAACCAAGAAAATTAATTTTAAGTGTTGTTGTAGATAATAGGAATGGAAAAAAACAAAAATTATTACGCCATAATTATGGCTGGAGGAATAGGAACAAGATTTTGGCCTTATAGTCGCAGTTCTCACCCCAAACAATTTATTGATATCTTGGGTGTCGGAAAAAGTTTATTACAACTTACTTATGAAAGGTTTCTTAAAAACTTTGAAAAAGATAATATATTTATCGTGGCCAATCAAACCTATACAGGGCTTATCAATGAACAGATCCCGGGAATAAATAAAGATTGTATTTTAGAAGAACCTTTGGCAAAAAATACTGCAGCCTGTATTGCTTATGCTTGTACTAAAATTCATAAATCAAATACACATGCAATTTGTGTTGTTGCTCCTTCGGATCATCTAATTTTGGATGAAGAAAAATTTATTGAAAATGTGATGCAAGCTATTCAGTTTGCAAAGAAAAATGAAGTATTGGTAACTCTTGGAATCAGGCCAACACGCCCCGATACAGGATACGGATACATTCAATTCATTGAAGAAAAAAACGATACAGAAAATATCTTTAAAGTTAAAACTTTTACAGAGAAACCCTCAGCTGAGCTTGCCACTACTTTTGTTGAAAGTGGAGATTTTTTATGGAATGCAGGTATCTTTATATGGAGTTCATCGGCAATAAAAAATGCTTTTAAACAACATGTTCCCGAAATGTATGCTCTTTTTAAAGAGGCTTCCAAAAGTTATTTTACATCAAACGAACAAAAAACAATTTTACATATTTATGAACAGTGTCGATCGGTATCTATTGATTATGCTGTAATGGAAAAAGCCTCCAATGCATTTGTTATTCCTGCCGATTTCGTTTGGTCCGACTTAGGAACATGGAATTCACTTTATGAGAATTCACCAAAAGATGAGCATAACAATGTCATTCAAGGCAAACAAATTATGGTGTATAATTCCAAAAATTCAATCATAGCTTCCAATATAAAAAATGGAAATAAGCTCATCGTAGTGAAAGGAATCGAAAATTTAATAATAGTTGATACACCTGATGTACTAATGGTTTGCGACAAATCAAGGGAGCAGGAAGTGAAACAAATGGTCACCGATATCAACATTAAATTTGACGAAAAATATACATGAGCATCACCCCTCAATATTTAAAGCAAGGAGATAAAATTGCCATCGCTGCAACAGCACGAAAAGTTTCGCTTGAAGAAATGCAACCTGCAATTGATATTTTTACTTCATGGGGTTTGAATGTTGTTTTATCGAATGAATTATTTGATGCCGAAAATCAGTTTGCCGGAAATGATGAAATACGCACAAAAAGTTTTCAGAATTTTTTAGATGACAAAAAAATTAAAGCAATATTTTGTGCCCGTGGCGGATATGGAACTGTAAGAATAATTGATCAACTTAATTTTTCTTCCTTCCTAATAAATCCTAAGTGGGTGGTAGGTTACAGTGATATTACCGTTTTGCATTCTCATATCAATAAAAATTTAAATAGTCAAACTCTTCATGCAACGATGCCGATAAATATGCAACTTCATAATGCTGATGAAGAAAGCATTTTGTCATTGAAGAAAATGTTGTTTGGAGAAATTGTTTCGTATCAAATTCCTTCTCATCATTTAAATATAACAGGAGAATCGAAAGCGCAAATTGTAGGAGGAAATCTATCCGTTTTGTATAGTTTGTTAGGGTCGAATTCAGACATCGACACCAAAGGAAAAATTTTATTTTTAGAAGACCTGGATGAATATCTTTATCATATTGATAGGATGATGATGAATATGAAACGCAATGGAAAACTATCTCATCTTGCAGCAATAATTATTGGAGGAATGAGCGATATGAAAGACAATACCATACCATTTGGAAAAACTGCCGAAGAGATTATTTACGGACATGTTAAGGATTTTAACTATCCTGTTTGTTTTGGATTTCCGGCAGGTCACGAGAAAAAAAATGTTGCACTAAAATTTGGTGCCGAGGTTTTTCTTAAAGTAGAAAACGAATTTTCAGAAATAGCATTTTAATAAAAAAAATATTACCATGAATAACAACGCAATTATAGAATGTGTGCCCAATTTTAGCGAAGGCTGCGATATGAATATCATCAAACAAATTACTGATGAAGTTGAGAAAATTGATGGTGTAAAATTACTGGATGTTGATGCTGGAAAAGCAACAAACAGAACTGTGGTAACTTTTGTCGGACATCCAGATACAGTGATTGAAGCAGCATTTTTTGCCATTAAAAAAGCCGGTGAAATTATTGACATGAGCAAACATAAAGGTGAACATCCACGAATGGGAGCAACTGATGTTTGTCCGTTAATTCCTGTAAGCGGAATTAGCATGGAAGAAACAGCAGAGT
This sequence comes from uncultured Bacteroidota bacterium, assembly GCA_903898215.1. GTDB lineage: Bacteria > Bacteroidota > Bacteroidia > UKL13-3 > UKL13-3 > CAIUEQ01. The sequence continues at coordinate 57,160 of CAIUEQ010000126.1, forward strand.
ATGCAAAAAAACTTGGAAAACGTGTGGGAGAAGAATTAAATATTCCGATATATCTTTATGAATATGCGCAAAAAAATGCTGCAAGAAATAATCTTTCAGTAATCAGAAATGGAGAATATGAAGGATTTTTTGATAAGATAAAATTGCCTGAATGGAAACCTGATTTTGGCGTAGCTGTAATGAACGAAAAAGCCGGTGCAACAGTTATTGGAGCTCGCGATTTTTTGATCGCTTACAATATTAATCTCAACACAAAATCTGTGCGTTTGGCAAATTCTGTGGCATTTGATGTACGTGAAGCTGGTCGTGTAAAACGGGATGGAAATCCTATCACCGGGAAAATTGTAAAAGATGATAATGGTGAAGATGTAAGAATTCCCGGAACATTAAAAGCATGTAAAGCTATCGGTTGGTATATTGAAGAATATGGTATCGCACAAATTTCGATGAACCTTACTAACTATAAAATCACTTCTGTTCATAAAGCTTTTGAAGAAGTGTGCAAGAGTGCCGATAAGCGTGGATTGCGTGTTACAGGCTCGGAGTTGGTTGGGTTAATTCCTCTTGATGCGATGCTTGAAGCTGGAAAATATTTCCTGCAAAAACAAAAACGTTCGCTTGGTGTGAGCGAAGAAGAGTTAATTCAAATTGCGATAAAATCTTTGGGACTTGATGAACTTTCTCCGTTCGATCCAAACAAAAAAATCATCGAATATAAATTGCGTGATATGGCAAATGAAAAATTAATTCGCATGAATTTAATTGACTTTGCAAACGAAACTGCTTCCGAAAGTGTTGCTCCCGGAGGTGGTTCAATCAGTGCTTATATGGGCAGTTTAGGTGTGGCATTGGGAACAATGGTAGCAAATATTTCTGCAGGAAAACGTGGTTGGGAAGAGCAAGTTTCTTTTTTCAGCGAGTGGGCCGAAAAAGGACAAAAACTAAAAGATGATCTGTTGAAATTAGTTGATGAAGACACACGTGCTTTTGATGAAATTATGAAAGCTTTTGGTTTGCCAAAAAACACCGATGAAGAAAAAAAATTGAGAAGTGAAGCTATTCAAGAGGCTACAAAATATGCTTGTGAAGTTCCTCTAAGAACAATGTCGGCAGCTAGCAATGCGCTTGTTATGCTTGAACCGATGATTGAAAAAGGAAATCAAAATTCGGTGACCGATGCAGGTGTGGGTGTATTATGTGTGAGAGCAGCCGTGCAAGGTGCATACATGAATGTGTTGGTAAATGCTAAAGGTTTAAAAGATGTTTCATTTGCACAACATGTGATCGAAGAAGCAAAAACTATTTTAGCAAAAACAAATTTGAAAGCAGATGAGTTGGTAAAAAAAGTTGAGAAGGTGATTGAGTAATTCTTTTTGTAGAGACATTTTTTTGTAGAGACGTTGCATGCAACGTCTCTACAAAAAAATGTCTCTACAAAAAGAATTACTCAATCACCTTCTCAACTTTTTTTACCAA
>CAIUEQ010000127.1 GCA_903898215.1 uncultured Bacteroidota bacterium
TATCGAAGTTTCACTAAGAATTTCTTTGTGTTACTTTTTGCTAATAATTACTTTTAATTTTTTCATAACATTTATTTTAGCCACCAAGTCACCAAGTATCGAAGTTTCACTAAGAATTTCTTTGTGTTACTTTTTGCTAATTATTATTTTTAATTTTTTAATCACATTAATTTTAGCCACTAAGTAACCAAGTATCGAAGTTTCACTAAGAATTTCTTTGTGTTACTTTTTGCTAATAATTACTTTTAATTTTTTCATAACATTTATTTTAGCCACCAAGTCACCAAGTATCGAAGTTTCACTAAGAATTTTTTTGTGTTACTTTTGCTAATTATTATTTTTAATTTTTTAATCACATTAATTTTAGCCACCAAGCCACCAAGTATCGAAGTTTCACAAAGAATTTCTTTGTGTTACTTTTTGCCTTAGAGTCTTTGTGGCTAATTATACCACCAGCCTTTTAATTCCATTTTTTATTAATGGCACATTGAAATTTATTAAATATCCTAACCGTTTCTCTGTTAATTTTAAATGACTCAATATTTGTGCTTCCCAGACATGATTAACATTTTCTAAAGCCTTGAGTTCACATATTACTAAATCATTCACTAGAACATCAAGTCTTAAACCTTCTTCAAAAGTTACCCCTTCAAAAACTATAGGAATTGGAATTTGTCTTTTAACTATAAATCCTTGTTGTTGCAGAACATGACAAAAGCATATTTCATATACTTTCTCCAATAACCCAGGTCCAAGTGATGTGTGAATATGAAAAGCAGCATTAACAACTGCCTTACCAATTCGTTCCTCTTCTTCACTTATCGGTTTATATTTTTTATCTTCAACCATTTACTATTATGCTCTTATCAACTAAAGTTTCATTTGTTTTATTCAGCTCTTCCATTTCCGGCTCATCTTGTTCAATATATCTACTCACACTCATGATTACTCCGAAGGCTACACTTGTTAATAAAATGGACGTCCCTCCTTTACTAACTAATGGAAGTGTTAGTCCTGTTACCGGAAATAAATTTACCGCCACAGCCATATTTATCAGTGCTTGCAATACCAGTGAAAAACTTAATCCAACAGCTATGAGTGCACCAAATGCTTTCGGACTTTTTAATACCATTCGTACCGATCGATATAAAAAAAACATATATAACATCAGCATAATTATTGCACCCACCAAACCATATTCTTCTGCGATGATTGCATAAATAAAATCAGAATATGCTTCAGGTAAAAAATTTCGTTCTGTGCTGTTTCCCGGAAATTTTCCAAAGAGTCCACCGGTAGCAATGGCAATTTTTGCATGATCATTCTGATAACTTTTATCCGCATCATAAGTATGCTTTCCAAAATTTTCGATACGACCTTTCCACGTTGCCAAACGACCGGTTCCACGCAATGCTTTTTCCGGTACAAAAAATAAAATACTAAAAAAAAGTATTCCTGAAAGTGCAACAATTCCTGTGATGAGAGCAAGGTGTTTTATTTTTACACGACCAATAAAAAGGATAATAAAACATGTTGCAAAAAGTACTAAAGCTGTTGAAAGATTTTCGGGAGCGATTAATAAACAGATAGCAGTAATATGTGCAAGGATAGGTAGAAATGTTTTTTTGAAATCATCAATTGTATCTTGTTTTCGGGCAAGCTCACGTGTAACAAACATGATGATTGCAAGCTTCGCAATATCTGATGCCTGTAAGGTTAAGCCGGCAATACTTATCCAACGTTTTGCTCCGTTTATTTCAATTCCAAAAAATAATGTGTAGATCAGTAATGGATAGGTTAACCAAATAAGCAGCTTTGAAATACCAATAAAATATTTGTAATGAATAGTATGAATTGCAAGCATAAGTACAAAACCAAAACATAAAAGTCCTGCTTGCTGAAATAAATAAAACTCTACATTACCACCATTTTTTTTGTATGCCAACGCACCTGTTGAACTATAAATAGCCAACAATCCCCATATGGAAAGAATAAAAATTATTCCCCACATAAAAGGATCTCCCTTTGGTTTTATTTTACTCCAATTATCCATTTCTATAATTCTCTCACTTCTTTTTTAAACTGACGACCTCTGTCTTCATAATTTTTAAATAAATCGAATGAAGCGCATGCTGGTGAAAGCAAAACAACTTCTCCCGGTTTAGCTAATTTTTGTGCCACGTGAACAGCTTCTTTAGCCGAAGTAGTATTTACGATCATATCCACATCGGCACCAAATGCTTCATGAATTTTTCTATTGTCTAAACCCATACAAACAATAATGCGAACCTTATCTTTTACAAGTTCTTTTAGAATGGCATAATCGTTTCCTTTATCAACTCCACCTGCTATCCAAATAGTTGGTTTTTCCATGCTTTCAAGTGCATACCATGATGAATTTACATTGGTTGCTTTTGAGTCGTTGATGAACTCAACACCTCCAATTGTACCCACAGATTCTAGTCGGTGTTCAATGTTTTGAAAGTCGGAAAGACTCTCGCGAATGGTGTCCTTTCGGATATTGAAAACCTGTCCGATGATTGCCGCAGCCATTGAATTGAAAGCGTTGTGACGTCCTCTTAGTGATAGTTCATTCGTATACATAGTGAAAGGGTTTAAGTTTTGTTTTTCGATTGTTGAAATGATTTGACCGTTATTGATATATGCGCCAATTGGCAATTCTTTATTAAATGAAAATGGAATTTGTTGTGCTTTGATTTCAAACTTTGAAATGTTGTTGATGGTTAGTTCATCATCGGCACCGTAGATAAAAAAATCTTGCTCAGTTTGATTTTGTGTAATGCGGAATTTTGAGTTTACATATTTCTGTAAATCATAATCGTATCTGTCTAAATGATCAGGAGTGATATTGGTGAGAACTGCTACATCAGCCTTGAATTCATACATGTCATCCAATTGAAAACTGCTGAGCTCAAGAACATAATAATCGTAATTTTTTTCA
>CAIUEQ010000128.1 GCA_903898215.1 uncultured Bacteroidota bacterium
CCAGTTAACACAATTTCTTTTATTCCTGATTCAACAATTTCATTTGCCTGTTTAACGATATTTTCGATGGTATCGCTTCTGCTTTTTCCTCTTGCCAAAGGAATGGTACAAAATGCACAAAAATAATCGCAGCCATCTTGTATTTTTAAAAAGGATCTTGTTCTGTCGCCAATTGAATAGGAGGAATGGTATTCCAACACTTCTTTAATCTTCCCATCGTGAATTTCTGCAATATCTTTTTTAGTTGTGCTTTCAAAGAAACTTGCAAGATTGAATTTTTCGGCAGCACCTAAAACAATATCAACCCCCGGAATAGCAGCAATCTCATTTGGTTTCAATTGCGCATAACAACCTATCACTGCAATAAACGCATTTGGATTTTGGCGCAAGGCTTCTTTCACAATTCGCTTGCATTTTTTATCAGCATTATCGGTTACTGAACAAGTGTTGATCACATAAATATCAGCTCCTTTTTCAAAATTAACTTTATTGAAACCGGCATCGGTCAGTTGCCTGCCAATGGTGGAAGTTTCAGAAAAGTTAAGTTTACAACCCAACGTATAATATGCAACTGTTCTATTCATTCGGGCGGTAAATATAAGAGAATTTAGTTTGAGGTTTATGGTTTGAAGTTGGATGCTGAATAAAAATTTCTATTTTTGAGTTGTTAGATGAAAGCAAAAATTTATACTTTTTTAATTGGTGCACTTTTAATAGCACCGTTGTGCAACAAGGTATTTGCACAAATATCATTTCCAAATGGGAATGTCCTTAATTTAAATACTACCAATGGTTTTTTATATCTCGAAACGAGAGTGTTTTTTCATACAGGGAATTTTAAATCTGATGATTATGCCTGGAATAAAATTTCTGATTCATTAGATTCAAATTGGCTTGTGACTGCATGTTTTAATGGAGATTGTAAAGACGATTTAGTTCAAAGCGGAAATTTTATTAAAGATTATGGTTTAAATGATACCACATGTTTTATTGCTTTTCATGTTGAAACACATGGTTATAATGGCACTTCAGTTATTAAATATAAGGTGTTCAATAAAAATAATATTGCCGATTCGGCTCATTTGATTTTTAATATTACATATATGAATGCAACTGGGATAAATGAACTCATACAAAATGATTTTGACTTTTATCCTAGTCCCGCTATAAATAATCTTACTATACAAACTAAAACTGATTTGCAAAATACGGATGTGAAAGTATTGAATGTTTTAGGGGAGATACAATTTGAAAAGACTATTTCATTTTTCGGAAATAAAACCCAACTTGATATTTCAAACCTAACTCAAGTGGTTTATTTTATTGTAATTAAAGCCAACGATAAATTAGTGATTAGAAAATTTATTAAGCAATAAAATTTCATCCACAATTTTAAGAAAACTTTAAGACGCAACTTTGAGGATAATTTTGTAGTCTTGTTTTAATGAAGCACGTTTTATTTTTCGTCTTATTTTTTTCATTCATTACCATTACTTGGTCGCAAACGTGCACCATCAATATTTCAACTCGTAAAGTTTGTTTGGGCAATACGGTTTCTTTTTCAGTAAGTGTTTCGGGAGGAGGAACAATTACCGGTTATGCATGGAATTTTGGAAACAGCGCAAGCAGCACACAGGCAACACCAATTTATCAGTACACCGCAGCCGGAACATATACTCCAACAATTACCGTAACATTTTCGGGAGGTGGTACATGCAATGCAACAGGTTTGCCTATTCAAGTATTTACATTGCCTCAAACACGATTTTCTTTTGTTACTTCTAACGTTCAATGTTTTGGAAACAATTCTATTTGTATAAAAAATAATTCGATACCGGGAGCTAGTAATGCTCCGCTTGATACCGGAAATTTAAATTGGGACGATGGTACCAAATTATATTTTACTCCTGTTTTCGGACAAATTATTTGCCATTCATATGCTGATCCATTTGGTGGAATTTATACTCCTGTAATTGAAATTGCCGATACCAACGGATGCCTTTCCCGATTAGATAAAAAAGATTCTATCACTGTTTTTCCAAAAATGGGAGCGGTATCTTTTACAACAAACTATTTATTGCAATGTCCTCAAACACCTGTAAAATATACCAACCTAACAGCTTTTCCTAAAAGTATGGTGACGAGATTTAAATGGATATTCGGTGATGGAGCAATTGATACCACACGGTGGGATACCCTCACACATCTATACACCATACCTGGAGTTTTTGATGCGAAATTGAGTGTAACAGATGTTAATAATTGCTCCGATTCTTTTGAAATAATACAAGCTGCGAAAAATGCAATCTTAAATTCTCGCATTTATATATCCACAACTTCTCATACCTGTTTTAGAAATAACAGTTTCACATTTAATTCTAATAATGCAGGAGCACAGGTTAATTGGGCCATTTATTATGGTAATCAAAAAATAGATACGTCTACTACAAATCCTCCATTTATTAATGGCAATTATAGTTTTATCAATTGCGGAATTTATCATATTCGTATGTATGTAAATTATCCAGGCTCAACTTGTAAATCATATACCGATTCATTACTTGATGTGTATGGTCCCAATGCCATTGCGCAAAACGATACTGCAAAAATTACTAATCAAATTCAATGTCAGATTCACGACACCGTTGTTTTCAGAACTCCTATTCCTTATCTGATGTGTCATAACGATAATTTAAGTATGACCAGGTTGTGGAATTTTGGTGATGTTTACGCACCTCAATGTACTACAGATACAAAAAATGGGATTAATGTAAATATGAATTGTAACTGGAGTAAGGATTCAATGAATATCTGGCATTATTATACTCCCGGGAAAGAAGGATGTTATACTGTTACCGTTTTTATGAAAGATACTATTAGAGGATGTTGGGATAGCGATACAGCCGTAATGAAACTTACCACACCAAATGCTCATTGGGATTCAACCACTAATCCTATAAGACGGGGAGTTTATTATAAAGGTGATCCAAGTGTTTGTATTGGAAATGCGATAACCTTTTATTTCGATGAAGTATTGCCACAATGTGGTTATGATAGTGCATGGCTTTTGCCCGATTCGGCTTGTCATGGGCAATGGATTCCTGTTCCTAGGTATGATAAAAAGATTGTTTATTACTATTCTTCAACTTGCGACAGTAGTGGTTGGGTAACGTATGGTGCCATCGTTAAAAACGGAGCTGATAATTTCGGACGAACTTGTTATGATACTGCCTGGTATCATTTTAAATTATTTCTACTTCCAATAAATCCTGCTTTTGTTTTAAAAGTGAATGGCACTTGTTCACCATATACCATTCATGCTAATTTGGTGGATTCTATTCAGGATAGTATTACAAAAGCCGAATGGACATTTGAAACACGAAGCAGCTTTATGAGTGCACAGGGTGCGCTAATAAAATACCAGGCTTTTACACAAAATTTAGTGCCACCAAATGATTCTATTATACACGGACAAACATATATTTCACCAAATCAAGGAGTTGTTTTAGCTACCTTAACACTTACAAATTCGAGGAGATGTAATTTGTATTCACAAATATATTTGCCTTTAGGTTTTATGAAAGATGTGGCTGTTTCAAACACAAATATCTGTTTAGGTGATAGCGTGGTTTTATATGATTACGGAAGATATTATACCAGCAATCGTGATTTTTGGGCAGACACCAACAGAGCGAAATTAAATCTCGAAAAAGTATGGTGGGATATAGGTGATGGAAATGGTTTTAGTATTTCAAAACACTATCCAGTTGTTAGGTATTCTCAACCCGGAACATACCGTATCAGATTAGTGTTGCAAGATAGTTTGGGTTGTAAAGATACAGTCACAGCCATCGATCAGATTAATGTTGTAGGAGTAAATATCCAAATGAAATCTTTTGACTCGATACAATATTGTGCTCCGTTTTTTCTGAATTTATACGACTCTACAATTGTGAACGGAACAGATGCAATCTCTTCGTGGGAGTGGAAATTTTCTGACGGCAAGCCAAGAAGTTTATTGCAAAATCCTCAACATGAATTTACCACAAATGGAACATTTTATATTACACTCAATGTAGTTTTACAATCAGGATGTAAAGCTTCTTTAACTAAAAAAATAATTATCAAAGGTCCACAACCAAGCTTTGATATCATTAGTGATACTGTTGGTTGTCGCCCGTTTACTGCAAAGTTTAAAAACACAACGGGCTATCAATTGATAAACTGGCAATGGAATTTCAGAGATCAAAACAATACCATTTTTTCTACAACAAAAGATACGGATATCACATTCACGTATACTGTTCCGGGTATTTATAAAATACGATTGTTTGGTCAAGATACCATTCGCGATCCTGCAACAAATACCTTAAAAACATGCAGAGCATATTTTCCTGATACTTCAACGGAATTGCCTGTTCGCGTGATAAGAGTAATGCCATCGGCAAGTTCAAAAATTATCGGACCTGATAGTATTTGTCCAAATCAAGTTGATACATTTATTGCCCGATGTGATACGATGTACAAAATTTATAATTGGAAATTTGGTGATGGAAATTCACTTTCAAAAAACTTTCCCGATTCGGCAATTCAAAAAACGTATGTAAAAAGCGGGATATATACGATGAGTTTACTTCCAGTATCCAGCGATCCAAAAGCATGTATAGACTCAGCTTATAAAACAGTTTATGTGAGCTCTGTAAAAGCAATTTTTGATATTGATGAAACAAAATCTCCGTTATATCAATTTAATAATAAATCAACAACAGCAACTTCATATAAATGGTATATCGGCACTGATCTTATCAATATGTTTTCGCAGGCAATCGATCCTACAAAAACAATTACTGATACCGGTGCTGTAATGATTTGTTTGCAAGCTTTTAATCCGCAAGGATGTTGGGATACCACTTGTAAGGAAGTGAAAGCAAAATCGCACGTGGTTATTCCAAATGTATTTACACCTGATAATAACGATGGTAAAAATGATGCATTTGATATTGATATTGTTGGTTTTCAAAAATATGAATTGATCATTTTTAACCGTTGGGGAACTCCCGTTTACCGCAGCGACAAAGATGGTTTAGGAAACGATGGCATTAACTGGAATGGCAAAGAAAATAATACAGGAGCACAATGTTCGCCAGGAGTTTATTTCTTCATTTTCAATTATAAACTCAATAACGATATTTCCGAAAAAACTGTTCACGGTACCGTTACCTTGATACGAAGCGAGAATTGATTTTCTCTGTTTCGTATTCGTGTCTCATATAAATTGTGAAATAGCAACAAAACACATTTTTCATTTCGCCTGCAAATCCTAATTTGCGCCATTATCATTAAAATATGAAATACGATATTATCATCATAGGAGGAGGCATTGTTGGTTTGGCAAGTGCTTATCAATTACTTCAACAAAATCCTGAATTAAAAGTTGCTATTATAGAAAAAGAAAATGCTGTTGCAGCCCATCAAACAGGCCATAATAGCGGTGTGATCCATTCAGGTTTGTATTACAAACCCGGAAGTTTAAAAGCACAGAATTGCATCAGTGGTTATAAAATGCTGATAGATTTTTGTAATGCAAAAAACATTAAATACGATCTATGCGGAAAAGTGGTAGTGGCAACTTCGGAGGCTGAACTTCCTCAATTAGATATGCTATTCAAACGTGGAATAGAAAATGGTCTGGATAAAATATTTATGATCGATGCCGATAAATTGCATGAATATGAGCCCCATGTTAAAGGCATTAAAGCCATCGTAGTTCCTTATACTGGAATTATTGATTATACCGATGTGTCGGAAAAAATTGCTGAAGAAATAAAATTTGCTGGAGGTGATATTTTTCTTGGAGAAAAAGTAATTGACATCAACTATCATACAAACTTAACTGAAGTCATTACAGAAAACAGAACCTTTACTGCAACACTTGCCATAAACTGTGCAGGCCTATATTCAGATAAGGTTGCAGCATTTCATTATAAAAATATTGATACGCGAATTATTCCTTTCAGAGGAGAATATTATATGTTAAAGCCTGAGAAGAGATACCTCGTAAAAAATTTAATTTACCCTGTTCCGGATCCTAATTTTCCATTTCTTGGTGTACATTTTACACGAATGATTGATGATAGTGTGGAGGCAGGCCCGAATGCTGTTTTTGCTTTTAAACGCGAAGGTTATGATAAAGCTGATGTTGATCTGGTTGAAATGTTTGAGTCATTAACATGGCCGGGATTTCAAAAAGTTGCAGCAAAATATTGGAAAACAGGAATGGGTGAATTTTACCGTTCGTTCTCTAAACCTGCATTTACAAAAGCTTTGCAGAAATTAATTCCAGAAATAACTGAAGACGATTTGATACCGGCAGAAGCAGGTGTTCGCGCACAAGCTTGCGATAGAACCGGAGGATTGATTGATGATTTTAAAATTATCGAAGACAACAATGCCATCAATATTTTAAATGCTCCATCTCCGGCAGCAACATCATCGCTTTCTGTCGGAAAATCGATTGCTGAACTTGCACTAAAAAGATTTTAAAAAATGTTTACAGCCGAAACTACCTTGCGTGTAAGATATGGTGAAACAGACCAAATGGGTTATGTTTACTATGGTAATTATGCGTTGTATTATGAAGTTGGCAGGGTAGATGCTTTGAGATTTTTAGGAATGAGTTATCGCGAGCTGGAAGAAAGCGGTGTGATGATGCCTGTGATAAAATTGGAATGCGATTATGTAAAAGCGGCAAAATAC
>CAIUEQ010000129.1 GCA_903898215.1 uncultured Bacteroidota bacterium
AGCGTTAAAAATTTAACGCTTTTTTTTTATTTCTGAGCCTTTTTAATTTTGTGAAAACTCCATCAAATATGCTTTGATGAATTCATCCAATTGTCCGTCCATCACGCCTTGTACATTTGACGTTTCTGTTCCTGTTCTTAAATCTTTTACCAACTTATACGGATGAAAAACATAGTTGCGAATTTGCGAACCCCATTCAATTTTCTTTTTCCCTTTTTCAATTAAACTTTTTGCATCGTTGAGTTTACGCATTTCAATTTCATACAATTGCGATTTCAATAATTTCATCGCACGTTCTTTATTGGCATTTTGTGAACGCTCTGCCTGGCAAACAATAACTATCCCCGAAGGTTTATGTGTAAGCTGAACTTTCGTTTCAACTTTATTTACATTTTGTCCACCTGCACCACCAGAGCGTGAAGTTTGAATTTCGATATCAGCATCTTTAATTTCAATTTCAATCGAATCATCAACCAAAGGAAAACAATAAACAGAAGCGAAGGAAGTATGTCTGCGTGCCTGCGAATCAAAAGGTGAAATCCTAACCAAACGGTGAACACCATTTTCTCCTTTCAAATATCCGTAAGCAAAATCTCCTTGGATTTCGAGAGAACAAGATTTTATTCCTGCTCCGTCACCTTTTTGTTCATCCAAAACTGCAGCTTTTAAACCGTGCTTATCGGCATACATCAAATACATGCGCATCAGCATTTCTGCCCAATCCTGACTTTCAGTTCCACCTGCTCCCGAGTTGATATTGATCACACAATTAAGCTGGTCTTCTTCACCGCTAAGCATGTTTTTAAACTCAAGTTCCTCTGCACTTTGAATAGCCTTTGCATATTGTTCATCAACTTCTTCTTCGCTCACATCACCGGCATCATAAAATTCTTTGAGCACAGTAAGATCATCAAAAACACTTTGCGTTTGAGCAAATGCTTCCGTCCAGATTTTAGTCTGCTTAATTTGTTTTAAAATAATTTCAGCTTTTTTGGGGTCATCCCAAAAGCCCGATTCATGGCTTATTTCTTCTTGTTCTTTTATATGTTGAAGTTTAGCATCAACGTCAAAGATACCCCCTCAGGTCATCTACCCTTAACTTTAAACTCTTGTATTGCTCGTTTGTCATGGCGCGAATATAGGATGATGAATTGACGATGCAAAAAATTGATACCAACTCATTATTTTGTTCTCACATACACAAGAGAAATATTATTTTTTCCTGTGCTTCTTTCATCCACTTCAAATTTATCGAGACTTTTAATAAGTGGACCTAATTTTCTAAATCCAAAATTTCTGGGATCAAAATCGGGTTGTTTTTTGAGAATTAAATTTCCAAGGTCGCCTAAAAATGCCCAACCATTATCATCAGCCAAATCATTGATGCTGGCAGAAATCAACTTCTTAAGATCTTTATCGGCTTTGCTGATTGAATTTTGAGCGGCTGCATTTTTTGGAGAATGCTTTCCTAAAGCTTTTGGTGCTTCATCCACTTTCTTTAAAATCTCGATATAAATAAATTTCTCACATGCTGAAATAAATGAAACAGGAGTTTTCTTTTCTCCAATTCCAATCACTTTCATTCCGGCTTCTCTCAAGCGTGTTGCAAGTCGGGTAAAATCGCTATCACTCGAAAC
>CAIUEQ010000130.1 GCA_903898215.1 uncultured Bacteroidota bacterium
ACATTTATCATCCTTATCTCTTCCTGAATAATATTTGAGATCTATAAATCCAACACTGTCTTTGCTTCCATAATATATTCCATTTGGACCAAAATCTCTCGCCCACCAATCATCTTCAGGAAGAACAAAGAAGCGATATTTTTTTATTAAAGGCCATCCTAAATCATTCATCCACGCTTTAACTGCAACAGTATCTTTTGCAAAAGGTACTCTTATCCATACAGGTAATTCATCAGAAATATATTTTGCACACTGAGCAGAGATCCATCCATAAACAGAATAAGTATCAACTCCAATTACGTTTCCAAGATTATCCCAATCGGGCGACCATGAAATAAGGATTGCTTGAGATTCTTCAAATTCACCGGGATATCTAACATTTGCAGGCATTTGAAATCCTGTTTTGCCAAACATATTTTGATCTGGTAAAGGATGTTGCTGAAGTAATAATTGTTTTTCTTTGGCAGTGCGAGCAGCAGGCAATTTAAATTGACGAATATTTTGTGCATTGCTCTGCAAGAACATCATCATTGCAATAAAAACAGGAAAGGTAAATGAGAAATATTTCTTCATAAAAAATTGGTTTGTAGCACGAATATAATCGAATTTATAAATTGAGTTAGATTGAAGATGTTAAATTCAAATTAATGTTTCAAGTAAGTTAATGCATCCCTATAGCCACTTGTCTTTATAGCCAAACTGATAGTTTATCAAACGGTCTACTAATTTTTCGCAATCGTCATCAAACAACAATACTTCTTTATGCTCTTGTTTTAAAAATTTGTGCGCAACCATATTGTTAAGTAGGCCGTTCAGTAAATCATAAAAGCCATTTACATTTAACATACCAACAGGCTTACGATGAAAACCAAGTTGTGTCCAGGTGAATGCTTCAAAAATTTCTTCCATTGTTCCAACACCACCGGGCATGGCTAAACAAAAATCACTCAATTCAAAAATTTTCATTTTACGTTCGTGCATATCGTTCACCACAATTTGCTGTGTAATTCCTGTATGAGCTACTTCGTATTCAACTAATTTTTTAGGAATTACACCAATTACTTCACCACCTAATCGCAACATTTCATCTGCAATCACTCCCATCAAGCCAACATTTCCACCACCATATACCAATCCCAAATTATTTTTATAAATGATTTGAGCTAGCTCCTTAGCTTTTGATGAATAGATTTCTTCATCTCCTTTGCTTGAACCACAATACACTGCTATTTTTTTCATTTTATTTTAAGCTTTGCAAATTTTAATACGATCATTTTTTTTCCGATGTTTCCGAAATCAATATTTGCTTTTCGGCTATCTCCGGTACCTTCAACACTTAACACAGTTCCCATTCCAAAACGTTGGTGTTCTACTTGTTGTTCTACTTGAAGATTTGAAGTGTCATCACCAACAAAATTTGGATCTATATTTTGAGAAACAGGAACTGCTTTATTAATAGGTGTGAAATTTCTGGGAACAGAAACTGTTGGTGGTGGAGTTGATGGTTTAGCTTTTGTTGTGCTTGATTTTTTTCCGTAAGCACCATAAGCAGGTTTTGATTCCTGACGATATCCGGTATTTCGTGATTGATTACTTGCCTCCCCTGTCATCCCTTCTATATTCAAATATTTTGGATCCAGTTCTTGTAAAAACCTGCTTGGTTCGCAACTCAACATTGTGCCGAATTTAAATCGTGAAGTAGAGAATGATAGTGTTAGTTTTTTCATGGCACGGGTAAGTGCAACATAAAATAAGCGTCTTTCTTCTTCCAATTCAGTGCGACTATTTAAAGCCATTTGTGACGGAAATAAATTTTCTTCCAAGCCAACAATATATACATACTTAAACTCCAATCCTTTTGAAGCATGTATAGTCATCAAACTCACTTTATCATTATCTTCATCGGTAACTTTATCGGCATCAGTAAGCAATGCGATATCTTCCATGTAACCAGCTAATGTGCGGGCTTTCACCACAGCATCATCATCTACAATTTGGTCGATACTAAATTCTTTGATACCATTTAATAACTCTTCAATATTTTCATATCGCGCAATTCCTTCCACAGTTTTATCATCGTACAACGATTTTAACAAACTTGTTTGCTTAGCAACATGCATGGCAACTTCGTATGCATTTTGATTTAACATGGCTTGAAAACTTCTAATCATCATCACAAAATCTTGCAATAACCCTGAAGATTTTATTCCATATGTACTTGCATTACTCATAATCTCCCACCAGCTTTTTTGATGCTCGTTTGCGAGAACATTTAAATGATCCAAAGTAGTTTTTCCAATTCCACGAGTTGGATAATTGATGATACGTTTTAAGGCTTCTTCATCGCTGGGATTGATCACAACACGGAAATATGCGATAAGATCTTTTATTTCTTTGCGTTGATAAAATGATTGTCCGCCATAAATTCTGTATGGAATATTTATCTTTCTCAGAGCTTCTTCCATCGAGCGACTTTGAGCATTTGTTCGATACAAAATAGCAAAATCTCGATTCATCACATGGCTGTTCATCTTTTCGCCAAAGATGGAAGAAGCTACCATTTTACCTTCTTCATTATCAGTAAGTGCACGAAATACACGAATGCGTTCACCGGTTTCATTTGAAGTAAAAATCTTTTTTTCTATCTGATCTTTATTTTGTTTGATGATGGAATTTGCAGCTTCTACAATATTTTTTGTAGAACGATAATTCTCTTCGAGTTTAAAAGTTTTTGTATCGGGAAAATCTTTATGAAAGTTTAAAATATTTTTGATGGTAGCTCCTCTGAATGCATAAATACTTTGTGCGTCATCACCAACAACAGCAATATTCTCATGCACTTTTGCCAACTTACGGATAATTGCATATTGAGCAGTATTTGTATCCTGAAACTCATCCACCATGATGTATTTAAATTGGTGCTGATATTTATAAACCACTTCAGGAAAATTATGAAACAACTCATAAGTTTTCATTAACAAATCATCAAAATCCATTGCACCTGCACGGAAACATCTTGCTTCATAGGTTGAATATATTTGTCCGAATTTTGGCTTGCCTGATGATTCATCATATTGGGTATTTTCATCATTGCTATTGTAGGTAGCCGATTTTATCAAAGCATTTTTTGCTGCCGAAATCCGATTTAATATGGCTGAAGGTTTATATACTTTATCATCCAGCTTCATCTCATTTACAATAGATTTGATAAGACTTTTAGCATCATCGGTATCATAAATAGTGAAGTTGCGGGGATAGCCAATTTTATCATGTTCGATACGAAGTATACGGGCAAAGATGGAGTGAAAAGTTCCCATCCACACATTTCTTGCTTCAGTTCCCATCACCGCGAAAATTCGCTCACGCATTTCCTTTGCTGCTTTATTGGTAAAAGTTAACGAAAGAATATTAAAAGGATCAACACCATTTTTAAGCATATGTGCTATGCGATAAGTAAGCACACGGGTTTTGCCGGAACCCGCACCGGCAACTATCATCACAGGTCCATCTATTTGTTCAACTGCCGCTCGTTGCGACTCATTCAATAATTCTAAATAATCCACGCAGCGAATTTAACGCATCACCACCGTTGACTAAAATGAAAATATCAACATGACGATTTTGTTTGGAGTTTGATGTTTGGTTGTTTGAATGTTTGATTGTTTGGAGTTTGTTTATTATTTCATCCAAATATTTGGATTGCGACTTGCGTGAAAAATATGATGAATCAGAATTTTATCTTCAGCAATTGAATAAATCATATTTTATCCAATATGTTTTTTTTAGCATCATCCCAATTTTTAAAACTATTAGGATTTTTTTTATACAAAGCAGCGCTTTCTTCAAGTTTTGAAATAGTAAAATCATCTAATTCAAATTTGTTTACTTCTACATCATGAACAAAGTTGATGTTATTTAAAAGCTGCTCAAGCATCTGTGCTTGTTCGAAAGTTTCAGTTTTAAAATGTATAAATGGCATAATTCAACAGGTTTCTAAAATCAAAAACAATCGAAATCAGTCACATTATTTTCCTACTTTAATATTTCTTCTTTAAAATTTTGGAGTGAATACAATATTCCAATATTTAAAACCTGTGAGAATTGAACATTCTTATCTTGATCGTAATCATATAAAACTACAGTGCCTAAACTTGTATTGATATATTTATTTACTTTGGCAATGATGTTAAAATCCAAACGATGTACAAAACCTTGTCCGTTTAGTTTAGCATAATCAGCCACACCTAAATATCTTGCTTTTATGGTAATGTTTTTCATCACCTCTTTATCAAAATTTGCTACAAACTGAAAAACAATTTGGTTACGTAAATTTTGTCCTTTATCAACTCCATAAATTGTATTAACACCTGAAGTATATAATGATTGATCAGTTACAAATGTTTGCCTTAGAGCACCCAATCCAAACTGTGCCGAAAAATATTCAACCGGTTTATACTCGAAACCGAAGGCTTCAGTTAAATAACCAGGTGACAAAAATGAAGACATTCGAATAACAGAATCTGCACCGGCAACATCTTTCTTATAATCAAAACCGGCATCAAACTGACTCATAAAAGTTGATGATGCAAACAGTCGCCATGATTTCGAAATTTTATAAGATAATTTTGTTTCAAAGAAAATTCTATCAGCATTTTTCCGGTTACCTTGTGTGCTGTTTCTTTGTGTTCCGTATATGGATTGGAAATCATTTGTCCATTCAAAATCTCCGTCTTTATAATCAGCTCTAAAATTTAAAAGTCCACTCCATGAAAGAGAGTTCACTCCGCCACCTTTCCAATTATCGCTAAAACTTGCCTGATTGATATTTACACCTGTTTGGAATTTCCTTTTCCATTTTGAAGCTGTTGGAAGTTTTACTTCTTGAGAATAGGTTTTACTTAAAAATGAAATTGATAATATGATAATGGCTATTTTTTTCATGCGTCAGAATTTGTCGCAATAAAATAAACATTTTAAAAATTCAGAAATATTATTTGCCAATTTTTTGTATTTCATCCGAAAGATGAATATGGTTTCCTGAAATATTTTTTAGGGATGTCCTCACCATCGCTTTTGCCACAACTATTCCTTGAATGCCTTTGTATTTTTTTAATGGTCCGAAAAATAAGATGCCAATTACTTTCATCAAATATTTTCCAATAATTTCACCAAAACGAAACTCAGTTCTGTCGCCCATCAACATCGATGGTCTGAAAATATGAAATGCTTTAAACCCAAGTTTGGCAATAGTTTCCTCCACTTCACCTTTTACTCTGCTATAAAATATGGAAGAGTTTTTAGATGCCCCCATCGAACTCACCAACATAAATTGATTTGCTCCATTTTTTAAAGTCAATTCAGCAATTTTTACGGGATAATCTAAATCCACTTTCCTGAAATTTTCTTGAGTTTTTGCAATACCAATGGTTGTGCCCAAACAACAAAAAATATCATCAACTTTCATTGCATATTCATACTTTTCGAGTTCATCAAAATTTACAATTACCTGTTCAAGTTTATGATGCTTGATATTGATTTCTTTTCTAACCAATGCAAAAACTTTCAAATATCCCTTGTCTTCTAAAAGTTGATATAAACATTGTTTTCCAACTAGTCCGGTTGCGCCTACAATTAATGCTGTTCTCATATTATTATTTTAAAGACAACGAATATAAGAATACTGATAGGGTAGTCTTAGAAAAAAAATTACATTTGGTTGTAAATTTAAAAACATTGATATGAGAAAACTAATCCTGTTATCCATTATTTTTTTGAGTGTGACTTTTGTAAACGCACAATGGACACAAACTAACGGACCTTTTGGAGGAGCTATTAATTGTTTGGTTACAAAAGGTTCAAACACTTTTGCAGCAACAAGTAGTGGAGTGTTTTTATCAAGTAATAACGGAACAAGTTGGGCTGCAGTAAATATTGGTTTAATAAATACCAACGTATTAACATTGGCGGTAAAAGATTCAAATATTTTTGCGGGAACAGTTGGAAGTGGTTTGTTTATTTCAAGTAATAATGGAGCAAGTTGGAGTTCTATTAATGATGGTTTCCCCGTTTGTAATGTGAATGCAATTGCAATAAGCGGAACAACCCTTTATGCTGGAACAAATATTGGAGTTTTTAAAGCTGCTAATAATGGAAATAGCAGTTGGAATTTAATCAATAATGGATTAACAAATACAAATGTTTTGTCATTGGCAATAAAGGACACAAACATTTTAGCAGGAACTGATTCGGGAGTATTTGTTTCTACCAATACAGGAAATAACTGGGTACCTAAAACTTCGGGAATAGGATATATTTCTGTCAAATCAATAGCGATTAGTGGAACGGCTATTTATGCTGGAACTAATGGAGGAGGTGTATTTGTGTCTGCCAACAACGGAATGACATGGGCATCTTTAAATACAAGTAGTTATATTTATTCAATTTTAATAAACGGTTCAAATATTTATATTGGTACTGTTAATGGTATATATTTATCAACCAATAATGGAAACACATGGACTGCAGCTAGTAATGGATTAACATACCTCTCACCAATTTACACTATGGCTGCAAACAGTTCATCCATATTTTCAGGCTCTAACGGAGGAGTGTTTTTATCAACAAATAACGGAAGCAATTGGACTGCTGTAAATAATGGTTTAACAAACTCTCAAGTGTTATCATTAGCAATTAACGGCTCAAATATTTTTGCGGGTACAAACGGTGCAGGGATATTTTTATCAACCAATAATGGCAACTCTTGGGCTGAGGTAAATTCAGGATTAATAGATAAAAATATTAAATCTTTGGCAATATCAGGAACCAATATTTTTGCAGGAGGTTATGGTGGTGTTTATTTTTCTCAAAATAATGGAACAACTTGGATGTTTTTAAATAATGGTTTGCCATCAATACTAATTAATGCTTTATTGATAAGTGGCAACAATGTTTTTGCGGGAACTAGTCAAGGTATCTATTTATCTACTAACAAAGGAACAAGTTGGACATTAGTAAGTACAGGCGTGTATGGAGTGCTCTGTTTTGCAATTGAAGGAACTAATATTTATGCGGGAACTAGTAATGGAATTTATTTAACATTTAACAATGGAAACACTTGGAATTTAATAAGTGGAAATATACCAAATACACATATTTTATCACTGGCAAAAACAGGTTCAAATATTTTTGCGGGAACGCAAAACGGATTATTCTCATCTACCGACAATGGAAATACTTGGACAGTTTTGGATAATGGCATTCCAACAAATGTTATTGTTATTTCATTAACAATAAATGGTTCAAATATATACGCAGCAACAAACCTTGGAGTATTTTTATCCGGTAATGAAGGAAGAAATTGGCAAAATGTAAATGATGGTTTAGGGAGAAATATTGTCAATACTTTTGCAATTAATGGTACTTCTATTTATGCAGGAACAAATGGTGCAGGTGTTTGGAAACGTGACTTATCAGAGATGGTAGGATTAAATGATATTAAAAATAATGATATTCATTTAACCATTTATCCAAACCCAACAACAGGAAAATTCACCATCAATAGCAACGAAAAAATTTCATCTGTTGAAGTGTATAATTTGGTTGGAGAAAAAATTTATACTTCTTCTAATCTTACTTCAAATGAAATTGACCTATCCAATATTTCGAAAGGAATTTATTTCGTAAAAATATTTGTAGGAGCAAAAACTCATACCGAAAAAATTGTGATTGAATAACAAGTAGCCTAAATTAAAATTTCAAAACATCTTTGCGGGCTTTGCGGTAATAAAACAAAAGGCTAGGAACGCTAGCAAAATTCCTGTATTTGATATCCGATAAGTTTTTTTGAGGAAGAATAATTTTTCGTAATTTTTTTTATCACAATTTCATTTTATTTGCGCCCTTATCTAACCAACTCATGAAAAAAATATTATCGTTCACATTAATCGTGTTTTGTGCAAGTTTTGCATTTGCACAATTTCCTAAAGTAAATCTTCCGGGCAATCTTCCAAAAATTTCATTACCTCCTACAAAAAAAGGAATTACAAATGACCAGGCTGTTGCCGGTTTAAAAGAAGCATTGAGTGTTGGTACTGATACAGCTGTTTCTATACTTACAAAGGCTGACGGTTTTTTCAAAGACGAAACCGTAAAGATTTGGTTGCCACCAGAAGCGCAAAATGTTTATAAAAATGCTACAAAAATTCCTGGCGGAAAAGAGATGATTGATAAAACAGTTCTCGCAATGAATCGTGCTGCCGAAGATGCTTCAAAAGATGCTGCACCAATTTTTAAAAATGCCATTACAAGCATGACAGTTAGTGATGGAATGTCCATCGTAAAAGGTGCCGACAATTCAGCCACAACTTATTTAAAAGACAAAACATATTCTCCATTAAAAGATGCATTCAAACCAAAAATTCAAGCATCCTTATCAAAACCATTAGTTGCAGGAGTTTCAGCTGAAGAAAGCTACAAAGAATTAATCAATACCTATAATAAAGCATCGATGAACGGAATGTTATTTGACAAAATAGCTAGCAGTTCACTCAGCGATTATGTTACCACAAAAGGACTTGATGGATTGTTTATCAAAGTTGCCGATCAGGAACAAAAGATTCGTAAAAATCCAATTGCCCAAGTTACCGAATTGCTCAAAAAAGTATTCGGTAGTAAATAATATTTCGCCCCATACGAGCTTGTTGTTTCAAGACGTATTTTTTATTACCAATATTTCGTCCCTACAGGACTATCTAAAATTAATTCGAATCACATATCATAAATCTCTACTCGGAGCGACATTATCTTAGAATAAAATATCAAATCAAAAAGCTCCGTTAGGAGCGAAATATTGGTGATAAAATCGCACACAAATATCAAAGCTCCGTAGGAGCGACATAGACAAACGACATCAATATTTAAATAGTCAATTATTGACAATAACTCTCTTTTCAAAAATAAATCACTGTGCCTCTGTGTTGAAAAAATTATCTTCGCCTCGTGAAAGTTGAACTCATCCATCCATTGTTTAAACAAATTTCGGCTGTTGCCGATAAGAATAAAATTGATGCATTTGTTGTGGGTGGTTTTGTGCGCGACTTGTTTTTACAACGTTCATCAAAGGATATTGATATCGTTGTTTTAGGCGATGGGATTGAGTTAGCAAAAGCTTTTGCCGATACTTTACATGTAAAAAAGAATGTTTCCTATTTCAAAAATTTTGGAACAGCAATGGTCAAAACGGATGATTGGGAAGTGGAATTTGTTGGTGCCCGAAAAGAATCTTACCAACGCGATTCGCGAAAGCCAACTGTTGAAGCCGGAACTATAATCGATGACCAAAATCGTAGAGATTTTACAATAAATGCTCTTGCTGTTAGCATCAATAAAAATTCTTTTGGAGAATTGCTCGACCCATTTGAAGGAATAAAAGACCTTGAAAACAAAATCATTCGCACCCCTCTTGATCCCGATATTACTTTTAGTGACGATCCTTTGCGCATAATGCGAGCCATCAGATTTGCCACTCAATTAAATTTCAACATTCATCCAGAAACTCTCGAATCGATAAAAAAAAATAAAGAGAGAATTCATATCATTTCTTTCGAACGCATCAGTGACGAATTGAATAAAATTATTCTTTCTCCTGTTCCTTCTATCGGTTTTAAATTATTATTTGATACAGGATTATTGCAAATTATTTTTCCGGAATTGGCTGCCATGCATGGTGTGGAAGTGAAAAATGGAATGGCACATAAAGATAATTTTTACCACACGTTGCAAGTGCTTGATAATATATGTAAAGAAACCGATGACTTGTGGCTTAGGTGGAGCGCACTTCTTCACGATATTGCCAAACCGCCAACAAAACGATTTGTAGAAAATGAAGGCTGGACTTTTCACGGACATGAAGACAAAGGTTCGCGAATGGTTTCAAAAATTTTTAGAAAATTAAAACTTCCGTTGAATGAAAAAATGAAGTTTGTTGAGAAGATCGTTTACTTGCATCACAGACCAAAATCATTAGCCGTTGATGGAATCACAGACTCGGCAGTAAGAAGATTAATTGTTGAAGCAGGCGATGAAATAGATCCATTATTTGTGTTATGTCGTGCCGATATGACAACACGAAATCCTCAAAAACTTGAGCTATACCGACATAACTTAAAACAAGTGGAATTAATGGTGGCCGATGTTGCCGAACGTGATACCTTACGAAACTGGCAGCCTCCGATTACCGGTGAAGAAATTATGCAAACTTTTGGCATTGCCCCTTCACGTGAAGTAGGAATAATCAAACAAGAAATTCGCGAATCAATACTTGAAGGAAGAATCAAAAACGATTATCAGGAAGCCCATCAACTGATGTTACAATTGGGAAAAGAATTAGGGCTGACTTCTACATTATAAATCAAAAAAAAACTCTCAAACATTTCTGAATGAGAGTTTTTGTAATCACTAAAATTTCAATATTTATTTATCAATTCCGAAACCATAGTATCCTTTGCTTCCATCAGGATTAACACCTTCCAGCAAAGTTCCACCCTTTTTGTCTTCAAGTGAAGATTTAATTTCACTCACAGAGCTTACAGGTTTTTTATCTACAGAAATTACAATAAATCCATTTGGAACACCAGCTTTTTTCAAAATACTCTTCTCTCCTACTTTTTTAATACGTACCCCATTTGTAATATGTAATTTCAATCTTTCATCGCGTGTCAAACTTTCAAACTCTGAGTCCAAAACTTTATTCGATTCAACTTTTTCTGTTCTTACAATTTCTGTTTTACCTTCTAAACTTTTCAAAATCACATCGATGCTTTTCTCTTTACCATCACGAATTACCAAAAGTTTAACCTTATCACCGGGGTTATGTTTACCAACTTGTTCCTGTAACTCAGGAGATGAATTTACTTTTATATCATCAATAGAAATGATCACGTCTTTTTCTTTCACCCCTGCAACTTCGGCAGCACTATTTGAATGAACTTTTCCAACAAAAACACCACGAACATCTTTCAATCCTTCTTTATCAGCTAGGTCGCTGTTTACATCACGAATCTCAACACCTAAAATTCCTCTTTGAACTTTACCGTATTTGGTAAGATCCTCGATAACTTTTTTCATAAGGTTTGAAGGAATGGCAAATGAATAACCTGAATAAGAACCCGTTTGAGATTCGATAGCAGTATTGATTCCTATAAGTTTACCGTCAGCAGACACCAATGCTCCACCACTGTTTCCAGGATTTACAGCTGCATCTGTTTGAATAAATGATTCGATAGGATATGATGTTGGTGCACCTGTTCTGGGGTCGCGCTCGCCAACAAGATTCAGGTTCCTTCCTTTTGCACTTATAATTCCAAGTGTTACAGTTGAAGTTAATCCTAATGGATTTCCAAATGCCAATGCCCACTGCCCAACTTTTACTTCATCAGAATTGCCGATCAAAGCGAAAGGTAAATTCTTCTCTTCAATTCGTAAAAGTGCGAGGTCGGTATTTTTATCCCTACCAAGTAATTCAGCATCATACTCACGTTTATCGTTTAGCACCACTTTAATTTTTGTTGCACCCTCAACAACATGGTTGTTTGTAACGATATATCCATCCTGTGAAATGATCACGCCTGAACCTTGCGCCATTTGCGGTCCGCGGGGAGTTTGAGGAAAATTAAAACCCGGTCCGTTAAAAAAATCAAAGGGATTTACTTGCTGCTGTTCTTCTTTACTTTCCTGTTTTGGCTCAATTACCGTTTTAATAAAAACAACCGTTGGTGTAACAAGTTCAGAAACTTCCACGAAGTCGGTACGATTTCCAAGATCCTTTAAACTGGCAAAGCGAGCCAATCGTTGTTCTTCTGTTTGGTTGACATTCTCTTTAATAAAAAATCTGTTGATACCAAGTGCAACAAGCCCTCCAAGACTTGCAACAAAAAATAATTTTAAATAGTTTTTCATGTTTTCGTTTACAATTTTTTTTCCTTCACTCAAATTTTGTTCCATTTTTTTGAATTAAAATCAAAAATCTGTACACAAAATAACGCAGGTGGTAAAATATTATTTTAGCAATAAAAAAAAAAGTCAACTTTGCAGTGAATTACAATGACGTTCCACGAAAAACATCAATACTTTTATGAAAAATATCTCCGCAACGAGATGCCTGAAAATGAACGTCATGAATTCGAAGAAAAATTGTCAGCCGATGAGTCATTCAGACATTCCTTTCATCACTATAAAAACCATCGTAAACAATATTTGACTGACCTGCTTATTGAGGATAAGATTGAAGCTAAGAAACGATGGAACCTCAACTCATGGCTATATTTACTTATTTCGATTACAGGAATTGTGTTGGCCGTGAATTATTATTTATTTAAGGATAATGAAAATATTTCTAGCGGAAAACAAAAAACAAGATCGTGGAATATCATTAACCGAATCCCTTTTTTAACAGATAGAAATGAGCCACAAAAAAATCAGCCTGTGGCAAAAAATGAAGAAGTAAAATCACCTGCTGAAAATGAAACCGATACGACTAATGCATCAGAATCAGACGAAAACGTATTGCTGGATACTGAAGATGAAAATACTGGATTTGTTAATGATATCATGGAACTCGATTCGTTTGTGATAGCCTATGAAAAAAGCTATTTCGACTTACGTTATAAAACTATAAAATCAGAAACAGATTCAATTCTTGTTGATAGTATGATGGAAATTTTGGCAGCAAAAAGTGCCGGTAGAAATACTCATCAATCAAAACCATTAATGGTATATGTTGAATTTTGGCGCTCTCCCATTAATTTTAAAGGATATAAATTTAATGGCAAGAAATTAATTCTTTACGGAATAAATTTCCCTTATGAAATATATTTGCTTCGCGACAGTGATGAATTTATTTTAAGATCAACACATAACGAATTTGTTTTAACAAGAGATAATAATTTTCATAAATTTTGAAATTACACTTTTACAAATATCAGGGAACGGGAAACGATTTTATTTTGATAGATGATCGTGATGCATCATTTCCAATAGATGACAATCTATTGATAGCAAAACTTTGTGATAGAAGATTTGGCATCGGTGCCGATGGATTAATATTACTTCAAAAAGATCATTCATCTGCATTTTTTATGCGCTATTACAACAGTGATGGCAACCAAAGCAGTATGTGCGGAAATGGCGGAAGATGCATTGCAGCATTCGCCCATCACTTAAGAGTTATTGGAAATGAAACTATTTTTAAAGCAGTTGACGGTTTGCATGAAGCCATCATTTCGGAAGAGAAAAACGAAATATTTGTGAAATTGAAAATGCAAGATGTAAAAGAAATACAAAAGCCGTCTGACGGATTTACTTTTGTTCTCAATACAGGTTCACCGCATTATATAAGTTTCGTTACTCCTTCAATTGATTCAATGAATGTTGTAGAAGAAGCAAAAAAAATCAGATATAACAACGAATTTAAAACAGAGGGTATCAATGTGAATTTTGTAAATCTTGCAGGATTAAAAAAAATAGACATGAGAACTTATGAGCGAGGAGTTGAAGATGAAACTCTGAGTTGCGGAACAGGTGTTACAGCTGCAGCATTAAGTGCAGCCATTTTAAACGATTTACCAAACGGCATTCACGCCATCGATGTAAAAACAAAAGGCGGTAACTTAAGTGTAAAATTCAATTTCAATAAAATGTCAAAAACTTTTACAGATGTTTGGTTGCAAGGTACGGCTACATTGGTTTTTGAAGGAGATGTAAAAATTTAATTTTATGGAAACTCAAAAAAACAATCCATTACATAACAAAACCTTAGAGCAAATATTAAATGAAATGGTTGAACAAAAAGGTTGGGAATATTTAGCTTCTGAAATCAATATCAATTGTTTTCAAAGCAACCCAAGCATTAAATCAAGTTTAACATTTTTACGCAAAACACCTTGGGCAAGAGCAAAAGTTGAAGGTTTGTATTTGAGCAGGAAAATTAAAAAGTAGAGCTCATCTCAAAATAATTTTTTATTAAAAATTTCCTTCCTGAATACAAATAGTTGGCTTACCTTGGCCGATTATTTAACATGAAATTTTGCTGGTAGTAAATACAAAACCATTCGCTTTAGTATACACCTTTGTTAACCATCCAAAGTTAGGGTATGTGATTGAACCACATATCGTTCAACTTAATGGGCTAGGCAACCTCACGCTTACTCACCAAAGGATTTTCAGCAAAACAGCATCGTATTTTTCAAAGAAAATTTCGGCTTCTGATATAGAACTTATCAATTTACTGGATGAGTTAGATGACGATTTTATTTTCAAAAAATTTTATACCGAAGGAAAAAAGAAAATTCGCACTGCCGAGTTTTTCGACAAACATTGCCCGGAAGAATTTATCAAAGAAACTATTCGCCCTTTTATCGAAGAGCGTTTAAATATTGTATTGCAAAAACTCAGAGGCAAAACAGTTTATAAAATGGGAAATGATAACAATCCCACTTCTGTAAAAATAACTGTGGCAAATGAAAAAGCAACCGTGCTTTTCCATTTCCGAAAAGATGAAGAAGGAACTCGATATTTTCCTACCATAAAACATAAAGGAATACGCATTGAATTTATGTTTAAAAATGCAGTGATTGTTTGTAATACTCCTGCGTGGATGCTGATGGATAACATGTTGTACGATTTTGAAAAACATGTGGATGGAAAAAAATTGTTTCCTTTTTTAAACAAACGTTTTATTCAAATTGCAAAGAGTGCCGAGGAATCCTATTTTCAAAAATTTGTAACTCAGCTTGTCGAAAGATTTGATGTTTATGCCGAAGGATTTGATATTGTTACAACTCGCCCTAACGGTAAAGCAAAACTTACCATTCAACATTATTTTGATGAACAGGTTTCTCTTAAATTGTGTTTTAATTATGATAAAGCAGCATTTGAATATGGTTCAGATCAAAATATTGAGGCTATCGTTGAGAAGAAAAAAGAGAACTATGTTTTTAAACGAACAAAAAGAAACAGATCTTGGGAAGATGAACAAAAAACGTTTATCGAAGAGTTGGGTTTAAAACAAATAAACGGAGCATTTTTTACTCTCAAACACCAGCATATCAATATCAGCAATGGTGAATTGATTCCCTTTGAAAGCACCAATAAATATGAGTTTCTTGAATGGTTGAACGAAAATGATGAAATATTAAAACAACATCAAATCGACATTAACCAAGCTGAAGAATTTAATAAATATTTTATTGGTTCAAGGGAAATAAAGTTAGAAGTGAAGGAACAAAAAGATTGGTTTGATATTCATGCCATTGTTACTTTCGGAAATTTTTCGTTTCCGTTTCTTGCACTAAAAGAAAATATTTTAAAAGGTAAACGAGAATTTATTTTACCTAATGGCCTGATAGCTGTGATTCCGGAAGAATGGTTTGGTAACCTCAGTGGAATTCTTCAGTTCTCAAAATCGGAAGAAGAAATAAAATTAGATAAACACCATGTTGGATTAATTGATGAGATAAGTTTAAACAGTGGAAAATATTTACATATCGCTGAAAAGCTCGACAGAATTAAAGGCTACGGAAATGTACGTGAAATGGAAATGCCTCAAGACTTCAATGGAGAACTTCGTCCTTATCAAAAAGCAGGATTTGATTGGTTTTATTTCTTGAAAGAAAATCAATTTGGAGGCTGCCTCGCTGATGATATGGGGCTTGGAAAAACTATTCAAACTTTAGCGCTATTGCAAAAAGAAAAAGAATTATACATCCAAAGTAAACTACAACTAAACAACCAACAACAAGCTTCAATTCCACAAACTGAAACAACAATTTCACAACTCGATTTATTTTCAACTGTCGGCCAAACATCTTTACAAAACGAAGTTCCTGTTGCGAATAACAACAGTTCAACTTCTGTTGCTGTTCAACCTGAAATACATTCAACAAGTATCAAAACGTCATTGATCATCGTTCCAAATTCTTTGGTATTTAACTGGTATAATGAAGCAAAAAAATTTACTCCAAATATTAAAGTGCTTATTTATACAGGTATTCAGCGTGAAAAAAACAAGAACCTTTTTGTTAATTATGATCTGATTATTTCTACATATGGTACTGTAAGAGTTGATATCGATATTTTAAAAGATTATAAATTCAACTATATCATCTTAGATGAAAGCCAAAGTATTAAAAACCCAAATTCACAATCATCTCGTGCAGTAAAACAATTAAAATCATCACAAAAGCTGGTACTTACAGGAACACCAATTGAAAACGGTGTGCATGAATTATGGAGTCAGCTTTCATTTATCAATCCGGGTTTGCTTGGAAGCTTGCAGCAGTTTACAGAAAGATTTGTTATCCCGATTGAAAAAAATAAAGACATCAAAAAACTAAGACAATTAAAAGCTGTCATCAAACCTTTTGTATTGCGAAGAACAAAAGATCAGGTAGCAAAAGAATTGCCTGCAAAATTTGAGCAGGTTATTTATTGCAACATGACCGAAGAGCAAGCTGAAGCTTATGAAAAAGTAAAATCGTTTTACAGGAATGAAATATTAAAATCATTACGCGAACAAGGAATCAATAAAACACAATTTGCTTTGTTGCAAGGGTTAACTAAACTCCGACAAATTGCCAACCATCCAATTCTTACAAACCCGGAATATGCAGATCATTCGGGCAAGTACGATGAAATTGTATCAATGATTGAAACGGCAAAATCGGAAGGTCACAAGGTTTTAGTTTTCTCACAATTTGTGAAACAACTTACACTTTACAGAAATTATTTTGATGAGATAGGTGAAAAATATTGTTACCTAGATGGCAGCATGACCAGTGAACAAAGACAAAACTCTGTGAACGATTTTCAAACAAATGAGGAAATAAAAATATTTCTTATCTCTTTAAAAACCGGTGGACTGGGATTAAATTTAACAACAGCCGATTATGTTTTCATCATCGACCCTTGGTGGAACCCTGCAGTTGAGCAACAAGCGATAGATCGTAGTCATCGCATCGGACAAACCCGAAATGTTTTCACTTATAAATTCATCACAAAAGATAC
>CAIUEQ010000131.1 GCA_903898215.1 uncultured Bacteroidota bacterium
ATGTGAAAGAACTTTGTCCTGATCTTGATACTTTAGATATTGGTGGTGGAATGCCAATATATACTTCCCTTGGCGTTGAACATGATTATGCATATATGATAGACCAGATCGTTTATTATATCAAAACTATTTGTGATTCGAGAGGTGTTGATGTGCCAAATATATTTACAGAGTTTGGATCATTTACAGTAGGCGAAAGCGGTGGAGTTTTGTATTCGATCATCGGTGAAAAGCAACAAAATGATAAAGAATTTTGGTATATGATCGACAGTTCTTTCATTACCACTTTACCTGATACATGGGGGATAGGACAGAAATTTATTTTACTTGCCATTAACAATTGGCAGAAAGAATTCCAACGCATCAACCTTGGCGGACTTACTTGCGATAGTCAGGATTTTTATAATAGCGATACAAATACCAATCAGGTTTTTTTGCCAAAATTAAGCAAGGATGAACCTTTATACATGGGCTTTTTTCATACCGGAGCCTATCAGGAATCGCTTGGCGGATATGGCGGTGTGCAACATTGTTTGATACCGGCTCCTAAACATATTATCATAGATAAAAATGAAGAAGGAGATTTTACCTATAAAGTTTTTGCAGCAGAGCAGACTTCAGAATCGATGATGAAAGTGTTGGGTTATTAAAGTTGTTCTAAATACGCTTCACAAATTAGTTCCAATTCAGTGTACCAAACTTCTCCATATTTTCGAATAAGAGGTTCTTTCAAAAATTTATAAATAGGAACTTTGTGTTTATTTCCAAGGTTACATGCTGGCTTACAAATATCCCAGCGACTATAATTCAGTGCTTCAAATTCGGCAACTTGTGTAATTCTTATCGGATAAAGATGACAGGAGATTGGTTTTTTGAATGTTGTTTTGCCTTCATTAAAAGCTTTCTCAATACCACAACCTAAAATCCCATTTTCGTAAATACTAAAATTGCATTGTCCGTTTGGTAAGCAGGTAGTAACAATATCTCCATCGCGGTCTTTTTCCCACACACCATTTTTCTTAATTGCTTTTATTCCTGCATCACTTAAAAAGGGTTTGTAATTTGTAAATTCAGATTCAAGAATTTTAATTTCATCTTCGTTAAGAGGCGCTCCAAATTCACCCTCAACACAGCATGCGCCTTTGCATTTTTCGAGGTTACAAATAAAATTGCTCTCGATAATATCTTCAGAAATTAATGTGTTTTGATGAATAATCATCCGACAAATATACTTGACAAAATCTTTTACACCTTGCCGGACTAGAATTTATTTACGATGATATTTTAAAAGTAAAAATTATACTTCTTTTTTTGGTGGGTTCTCGAGTTCACTAATCTTTTTAGATAATAATTTTATCTGCGACATGAGCGATTCATTCTCTGAACTCATTTGTGTTGTGATATCTGATTTCATCGTATTAAGATCATACTGCATACGGTTTTTTGTTGAATTGATATCATCAGATAGAAGGGTTTCGTGTTTTTGCATTTTATCAGAAAGATTCATTTGGAATTCTTTTGATTGTTGCTCAAAAGTATTTTTGATACCCTTAATTTTTGAATTCATCATTACAATCAACACTATGAATAATATGATTGTTAGTAATAATGCAGCACCAAAGAATATGAATAAATAGTTCTTTAATTCGGCATTGGCAGCATGAAGTTCGCTTTCATTTGATTCAGTTACTTTTCTAAATTCTTCCATCGAAAAGCGTGTTTCTTTTAACGAATCAGAAGTAAGAGCTATTTGGAAACTTGCAGAATTTAAAATTCTTTCTACATTTTGCATTTGTGTATCTAACAATGTTACTTTTTCAAGTTTGTCGCCAATACTCCTTCTTAGTGCAGCAGAAGAGTTTAGTGCACTATTTATTTTACCATTCATTTCCAATATTTGAGGATCGTAATCTTTCTTCAAAACGTAAGGAAGTGATTTAGGTGCAGCAGGTGCAGGTTTTACAGCTGCGGCTAATGGTTTTGCCGATGAAGGTTTTTGAGTTGTTTTAGCGTTTACTAACGCTATGGAGGTAAATGCGATGCATACTAACAGTAGAATTTTATTCATAATTCAAGTTTTAATTTAAATGAAAGGTATTATTTAAATTTAATATTACTAACAAATGTATAAGCAAATTTATGAGTTTTACAAACGTTAAATTTGCGAACTGATTTTGTTTGTTCAAATGATATTCCTCGTGATGTCATTCTTTATTATACTTTTCAGTGTTTTGTTCTGTTGTATTCTATTGAATTATATTTATAGATTTTGCTGATTAATTTGATAACTGTATCTCTTTTTTCGAGTTTTTTAAGAGTTTGGTTTTTTTATAAATAGCACTAAAATAATGAGTTGAAAGCCTCGTCAATAACTTCTCCACTATTATAAAACAATTTTTTGTCTGATATTAATCATACTATTTTCCTTAGTATCAAATGAGATTTGTTCGATTAATAATCATCTCATAAATTTAAAAATTAACATTCAATTATGTTTTAAATTTTATCATTGAATAATTGTTAATATACAGGAATCATTAATGATTCTTAGTTTCTAGCCCTTTTTGTTTTTTTAATTTTTGTTATAAAGCATAATCAAAAAAAAATGAAACTCTTAACACTACCTACCTCAGAATATCTTTTAGATATTGGCTTAGAGGAAATTCATATTCAAAGTCGTGAATGGCTAAATAAAGTTCTTTTTTGGAAAGATGAAGTAGATTTTTTTTACAAAGTTGTTGAGGACAAAAAGAAACAGCTAATCTCAATACCCGTTCAAAATAATATTTGGCATATTGAAAAAGATATGGCTTTACATTTTGGAAATAAATTATCAGAACTGCAAAATAGTGTCAGGGATCACGAGAATTATCTAAAAACTTTAATCATTAATAACGGCAACGATGAAGAATCTTACAGGGATGTTCATAAGAATATTGCTATTAAATTATTAAATTTTGAAATGCATTTTCTAATTATTAAAAAAAATATTCACGAAATGATTGAACAAGTTGAGAACAACGAAGCAAAAGGAAATGATGTTACAAAAAATATTTTCGAAAGAAGGTCAGTACGTAAATATAAAGATATACCCGTAAAAAAATCTATTCTAAACAAAATATTAAAAGCCGGCACGATGGCTCCATCTGCTAGTAACAAGCAGCCTTGGAAATTTCATGTGCTTACAAAAAAGGAAACCATTCATAATTTTTCCAAAGAAATTGCAAAAGCTGCAATGAAAGAATCTTCAAAAACAGCAATAGGATTATTCAGTTTCCCTGATGGTGAAGAACAGATGAAAATTTCAGATATGGTTTTTTATCATGCTCCGGTTGTAGTTTTTATTTCCTCACCAAAAGATGATGAGTGGGCAGATTTAGATATTGGTATGTGCTCTCAAAATATCATGCTTGCTGCCAAATCATTTGGGTTGGAAAGTTGCCCTATAGGTTTTGCAAAATATGTTGAGAAGGCCGATATTTATAGTCATTTAAACATTGATCCAAAAGATCATGTTAATCTTGCAATTGTATTAGGTTATGGAGACGAAACACCGAAACTTCATGATAGGAAAAAAGAACCGATTAATTTTATCGAATAAATAAATCATCAGAATAATACACTTAAGCTATTTTACAATTTCGTGCTTATGTCGTTTATTTCGGTGTGTATAGTCCTATAATACAGCCACAGATTATTATATAAATCTGTGTAATCTGGGGCTATATTAATCTTGTCAACAACTCATCTCTCTACTATAAATTTGTTCATAATTTTAGATTTGGGTTACTAAAGATTATTCAATAAATAATATTTCCACTAGTAAAACACTGCTGATTTATGCAATGATTTAAGTTGATTTTCTTAAATCATTTTATGATACTTTGGATATAAAAAATATTGATTTTATTTCAAAGTAACTTTTACAGTTGCTGATTTTGCATCAGCTGAAATCTTCAAAAAATACACTCCTCTGTTCAATTCAGAAATATTGATTGCATGTTGAAATAATCCTCCTGCATGTTGTAAGGTTCCTTTTAGTGCAGATCTTCCGAGTATATCAAACAATTCGATTTCAATATTTTTACCTGAAGTTTCAAATTCAATATTCAATAAACCAGATGCCGGATTTGGATACACATTGAAATTTTCAAATGCTGTTTGCTCATTTATTCCACCAACAATATTTACGGTTACACTTTTTGAAGAAGTATCGCTCCAACAATTATTTTGTGATTCGGTAACACTTATCTGACTGCTTCCTGCAATAGTAAAAATCCCGTTAATGGAATTTGTTCCTTGTCCGCTACTAACTGTTCCAATATCTAAAAACCAATTATACAAACTGCCTGTATGATTGGTGACAAAGAAATTATTCGATTGATTAATATTCACAATTGATGGTCCTGAAATTACAGGCAACGTAGGTTTAGGATTTACAATCAACTTTACGGTGTCTGCTTTAAAACAACTTACTCCATTTAAAGTATCATTACCTAAAACACGATAATTTGTTGTTGAGTCGGGTGAAATAGTTAGTGAGGAATTATTACCAATAACAATATTGGAAGGCAATGCAAACCATTGATAAATATTTGCACCGTTTGCATGAAGCAATGCTGATTTTCCAAAACAAATGGAAGTGTCAATTCCTGCGTTAGTTGTTGGTAATGGATTTACAAAAAGATTAAAGGAGTTTATGTTTGAGCAGCCCATCGTATCAAAAATCCGAACAGTATAATTTTGCGCTACATTTCTGATTACCGTTCTTGTTGTGTCACCATTATTCCATAAATATTTTTTGATATTACTATTGTTGTTACCCGCATCGAAAGTGAAATTTGACCCTTGACAAATTGTTGGATTTACAGAAGGAGAATTTATAGGCATTGGATAGATAAGAATGTTTGAATAATCGGCCAATGAACATCCATTTGAATCAGTAACAATAAATAAATATGTTTTAGAGGTAATCGGTAAAATTGAAACTGAATCATTTGTTGAGATGATTAAACTTTGTGTTGTATCAAACCAAATTGTTGTGAATGGTGGTTTTCCTCCTGTATGTTTTGCTTTAAGTTTTATTGCAATTGATGAACCAGGACATGCTTCATTATCAAGTACTTGCGAAAGTTTATAAATTGTTTGATTGTAAATGGTATCAAAAATTGTAACAGTATTTCCAAGCGTATTATCTCCTGTTAAAATTAATTTTACTACAAATTTTCCGGTATCATTAAATATAAAATTATTAATAGAGGATGAAGTTAGTGAACTAAAATCGCTGGAATTAAATGCACCTGGAGTATTTGAAATTTGCCATTGTTGTGAAGTAATATATTCGGGATGTGGAGTTGTATAACTCAAATTCCATTTATAACAAGTTGCCGGAGTTTTAATAATTGTAGCTGTTGGTGAACCTACAACAGTAATAGAAAATGAACGTGTTATTTTTCCTGCATAAGGACATCTGCTGTCGATGGCTTTAACTGTGAAAATCCATGGGATACTTGATATCATTGTTGAGTCCGGTGTCCAACAAAATTGATAATTATCTTCACGTGGTCCTGTTGTAATTCTGTTAGCTGTATTATAAGTTGGTAAAAATGTTGCACCTTTTGATGCAAGTGCAGAGTTCCAACTTAGGTATGTTGTATCAGAAATTGGGGGGATATTTGAAGGAAGAAAATCAGTATCTTTTCCAATCACATTAAAACAAAGTGAACTACCTGAAGCCACTTTCCAAAATGGTTTTGGAAGCGTTCCATTTGAAGGATTGGTCATAATTTTTGGAGGATTATTGGAAGGACAGGTAAATAAATACATCTGAACATCACGTGTTGTTGTTCCTATCAAAGTATAAACTTGAGCAACTTTTTTCCATTGTTTGATTTTTACTGCAATGATTCCTACGAAAGCGCCTGCGGCCCCGTATGAAGAAGTAAAACCGATGTCACCTGTATTTTGGTCGCAATTTATTCCTAATGGTAGAGGAGCGGTTGCTGGCGCATAGAAAGGGAAAGGTTGTGTTGCACTGTATGGTGAACTATATGATACAGGTGAATTTGCAGCAGTTAATGAGGGTGTAAATGAGAAGCTTAATGAATCGTGATCAGGATCAATTGCTCCCATATTATACTGATATGATTGTCCTCCGCAAATTGCAAGTACAGGATCATTTGTTAAAAAAGGAGCACTGTTACATGGCGAATTTGAAAGACATCTATTAATGATTGCCTCGATATAAAAATTGGGTGATGTTGTACTCACATTTGTTAAGGCGGTTGTTCTACAACAATTGGAATAACTTATTCGCATATTGCATATAGTAATAGGAATTCCTGATGTTGAACCGAGATTTACATTTCCTTGGAAAACATATTTTTCAAGTCCTGGTGTAAATGAACCCGCAGTAACACAACCGTTATTGGTACAAATACTTTTTGAACTTGCACACATTGGATTTGGATCAACATCAGAAACGCTTACCAGATATAAAAATGCAGAAGACGTATATGTTCCCGAATCGGCAGGAGTAATATAAACAGTTGTTGAACAACTTCCGTTACAAGTTCCGGTACAAAGAGGAACACCACTACAATCGGTATAAAGAGTTAATGTTACTTGCCAAATGCCGGGAGTTGATGTGCAGGTATAAGTAATCTCACCACCGGTAACATGCGATGCAAAACCTTTAAATGAACTTGCAGTAAAAATACAAACAAGCAAAAAGGTGTAAATAAAATTTTTCATAGCAGTAAATTTCAAATACAAATTAACCTAACTTTTGTGAGAAATAATCTTAATGTTTTCTTAATAATTTACTTATCAATTCAAAGTAGCAAAGCAACAATTTTTGTTCTTTTATAAATTAAAAATCATTTACTTTTGAGGGTGAGCTATGGGAAATAATAAAATGAATTTTAGGTTAACTAAATGATTTCTCGACTCCGCTCGAAGTGACAAGAATCTGTGTAATCTGTGGCTATTTAATAATGGAAAAATTTTCAATCAAAAAAAGAATACAAAGTTTTCGATATGCATTTAAAGGTATCGCATACGTATTTGCAAACGAACACAATATATGGATACACTTGCTGGCAGCCTTTTTTGTAACTATTGCAGGTTTTTATTTTAATATAAATTCAACCGAATGGATGCTTATTGTTTTTGCAATTGGGATAGTAATTGCTGCTGAACTTTTTAATTCGGCAATCGAAAAAAGTGTAGATTTTTTTTCGCCTGAACAAAATAAAAATGCAGGCTTGATAAAAGATATTGCCGCAGGTGCAGTTTTGGTTTGTGCAATCGCAGCAGCAATTATTGGAATCGTAATTTTTATTCCCAAGATATTTTAAAACAAGATGATTCCTTTAAAGAAGGATTTTGAAAACGCCCATGAAAAACAACAAACACAATACTCAATTTGGAAAACTCGGTGAAGAAATTGCAGAGCATTATCTTTTGAAAAAAGGATACAAGATAAAGGCAAAAAATTATCGCTTTGGAAGAGTGGAAATTGATATTATTTGTGAAGTGAATAACGAAATTGTTTTTGTAGAAGTTAAAACCCGAACCAGCGATCAGATGGCATATCCGGAGCAGGCTGTTGGCAAATCAAAACAAAAAAATATCAGGCTTGCAGCCGAAAATTATCTTGAAGAAAATTCACTTACTGTATCGCACCGATTTGATATTATTGCAGTAGTAAAAGGGGAGAAGTTTGAAATCGAACATTTTGAAGATGCATTTTATCCTTTCGATACCTTATGAAAAAATCATTTAACAAATGGATAAGTATTAATAGATATTAAAAAAGAAATGATGTATGTTGTAATTCGTAAATTAAATTAATGAAAACTAAAGAAGAGATAGTGAATGATTGGCTTCCTCGATACACAGGAAGACCATTGAAAGAATTTGGTGAATATATTTTGCTCACAAACTTTATAAACTATGTAGAAATTTTTGCTGCAAAATTTGGTGTGGAGGTTGTTGGTCGTGATAAACCTATGCAAACAGCCACTGCCGAAAATATTACCATTATGAATTTTGGAATGGGAAGTCCAATGGCTGCCACAGCTATGGATTTACTTTCAGCTATAAAACCTAAAGCTGTTTTATATTTGGGTAAATGCGGAGGGTTAAAAAGAAAAACAAAACTGGGAGATCTTATCTTACCGATTGCAGCAATCAGAGGAGACGGAACAAGCAATGATTATATTGTTCCTGAAATACCTGCATTGCCATCTTTCAGATTACAGAAAGCTGTTTCAGCTGCAATTGTTAAACATGAGATGGATTATTGGACTGGAACAGTTTATACCACAAACAGAAGAGTGTGGGAACATGATGAAAAGTTCAAAGAATATTTGCACAATACCCGCGCAATGGGAATTGACATGGAAACGGCAACTATTTTTATTGTAGGTTTTGTAAATGAAATTCCAAAAGGTGCTTTGCTTTTAGTAACCGATAATCCAATGATTCCTGAAGGAGTAAAAACTTCAAACAGTGATAAGAAAGTAACTGATAAATTTGTTAAGCAACATTTAGATATTGGAATTGATTCACTTATTGAATTAAGAGATTCGGGTGAATCAGTTAAGCATTTGCGTTTTGAATAGCATTTGATTTTGGTAAGGGCAATTCAATAAAAATTGTCGTTCCAATATTTTCACTGCTCTCAAGCCAGATTATTCCATTGTGTAGTTCAACAATTCTTTTAACTATCGACATTCCTAAACCTAAAGATTTTTCTCCTTCTGTTCCTTTTCTGCTGGCTTTGGTAAATTTATCGAATATGATAGATTTCATTGAGTCGGGAACGCCAATTCCATGATCCTGAACTTTGATGATCACACTTGATCTTTCAATTTGTAATTCAAGAGTTACATTTATTTTCTCTTTACGGTGACTAAATTTTATTGCGTTTACAAGTAAATTATTTATTACCCTTGAAAATTTACCTTCATTTATTTCTATTAATACATTTGGCACATTTGATACAAATTCGATGTTCAATTCCTTATCGTTTGCCAAAATATTATTTGATTGAATAATTCCAGTTAAGAAACTCACCAGTTCAACAACTTCGGTTTTTAATTCAAAATCCGGTCTGTCTAACTCCGAAATATCCAATAATCCTGTAATGATATTTAATGCACTTTTACAAGATCTGTCAATGAGTTCAAAATATTTATCGCTGTTCTTTTTGTCGTTTTTGATTAAATCGGCAAGTCCTAAAATTGCAGTAATCGGATTGCGTAAATCATGGGCAACAATTCCTAAAATATTATCTTTTGAACGATTGATATTTTCAAGTTTTTTCTCGTTCAATTTTTGTTCAGTAATTTTTCTTGAAAAAATAATATAACCATTTACTCTATTCAGGTCGTCTTTTAATGGAATGATATCATCAACATAATAATCAGCACCCCAGTTAAATTCAACCTGAGAGTCTATTCCCTTTCTAGCTTTATCAAAATATTCCCATAATAATTTTAAGCCAAATTGGTCAGCAACATCATACATGTTTTTGCCAACAAATGATTCGGGTATATAGCCTTTCTTTTTTAAATCAGTTCCACTGGCAATAATGATATTAAAATGATCATCTAATAAATATAGATCGGAGTTTGGAATATTTGAAGCAAGATGTCTGTATGTTCTTTCACTCGTTTGAATTTTCTCTTCAAATTTTTTCCTAAGAGTAATTACTCTTAATAATTGAACGACATATTGAACTTCATTTTTAATAATAATAGGGCGGTATGAATTTTCCATGTAATAAGATAGCCCAGTTGTTCCTTCATACGGAAATTCATATTTAACATACTCGCCTTTTAAAGCACGTGTAAATTGATCGGTCCAAAATTCTCTTTTTTTCGAGGGCAATACCTCTGAAAAAATAATACCCTTATTAATCCTGATATTATCTGAACGAAAAAATGTGTCAGCTAACTTTGCATTAAACGACATTAACCGAAAATCGGTATCAAAAATTCCGATCATATCTTCGGAATTATCAATAAAAGTTTGAATGTCGATATTAAGATTAGTTAACATTTAATAATTTAAATGGGTTTTATAGGGTATAAATAAAAAACGAAGATAAGGGATATATTTACTTTAAAAAATTCTAAATGCCTGTTTTATAATGCAAATGTTAAACTGCATGATAGATTATTCGACTAGTTCGATTTGTCGTTTTAACGGTAATCCTAAAATGGGTCAACATCGGAGAAAATGATCGATCGCTTGAATGATTCGATTTCTAAGACGTTTTCAATTCCCCTTTTTATAAACTTTTTAATTTCATTTAAGGATGTGGAGTTCCTGTCAATTTTTATGAGCATTTCTTTAATATACATGTTTCTGATCTTTGAAACATGTGGACTTTCAGGGCCAATGATATTGTCACCAAGTTTGTTTTGTAAATTATTTTTTAAGACGAAAGATGCCTCAGCAGCAGTTTTATAATCATGGTGTTTAACAACTATTTTTATCATCCTTGTAAATGGTGGATAGTTGAAATTTTTGCGTTCAACAATTTCGTTGGCATATAAATTTTCGTAACCATGTTGTATAATTTCATTGATCACAGGATGATTTGGTGACGAAGTTTGAATGACCACCTTACCTTGCTTTTCTCGTCTGCCTGCACGACCGCTTACTTGAGAGATTAATTGATATGCTCTTTCGTGC
The DNA here is from genome assembly GCA_903898215.1 of uncultured Bacteroidota bacterium. Lineage (GTDB taxonomy): Bacteria > Bacteroidota > Bacteroidia > UKL13-3 > UKL13-3 > CAIUEQ01. The sequence continues at coordinate 10,708 of CAIUEQ010000131.1, forward strand.
GCTCTGAAATCGGGGAAATAAATTAGTTGGTCGGCATTGATAATTCCAACAATCGAAACTTTTTCAAAATCCAATCCTTTACCAATCATTTGTGTTCCAACTAAAATATCTGCTTCATGATTTTCAAAACTTTGAATGATCTGTTCGTGTCCATGTTTTGTTTTACTCGAATCTAAATCTAAACGACTTACACGAGCATCCGGAAACAATACGGCCAATTCATCTTCAATTTTTTCTGTTCCTATTCCTTTTAAGTTTAAAATATTTGAGCCACATGCTGGACAACTTTTTGGTAAGTTTTGTGTATGTCCGCAGTAATGGCATTTCAACGAATCAATACTTTTATGATACGTTAAACTGATGTCACAATTCAAGCATTTGGGCACCCAGCGGCAAACCTGACATTCTAAAACAGGAGCGTAGCCTCTGCGGTTTTGAAATAATATGATCTGTTCATTTAGTGATAAAGCTTTTTCAATTTCATGAAATAATACCGAAGTAAAATTTTCTTTCATGGTTTTAACACGAGTTTCTTCGGCAATATTTGCAGTGATGATTTTGGGAAGATCAACTTTATTGAAACGCTCTTTCATTTCAATCAAAGCATATTTTTCGGTTTTGCAATTGTAATAACTTTCAAAAGATGGAGTGGCCGACCCTAAAATAGTTTTGCATTTCCATAGATGTGAAAGAAAAATTGCCGCATCACGTGCATGATAACGTGGAGCAGGATCTTGTTGTTTGTAGCTGGTTTCATGCTCTTCATCAACAATTACCAAACCTAATTTTTGGAAAGGAAGAAACACTGCCGACCTTGCACCAATTACAATTTTTGCTTCACCTGATTTAATTTTATCCCACAATTCAACACGTTCATTTTGTGAAAATTTTGAATGAAACGCCACAGCACTATCACCAAAATATTTTTTGATGCGATGAACAATTTGCGATGTCAGTGCAATTTCCGGTAACAGAAATAATACTTGTTTACCTTCCTTTAAAATATCTTCAATCAACCTAACATACACATGCGTTTTTCCGCTTGATGTTACACCATGCAATAATGCTACATCCTTTGTTTTGAAAGCAGTTTGAATATCATCATAAGCTTGTTGTTGAAAATTATTTAAGTCGAAGGTTTCGGTAGGTGTATTATCTTTTTTTAAACGGTCAACCTGAATTTTATATTCTATAAAAACTCCATTTTTAATTAAAGTTTTTAAAGAGCTTTCATTGGATTTTGAAAACTCGATGAGGGTGTTTTTTTGAATATGTCCATCACCATTTTTAAGATGCAGAAACGCCATCAGCACATCTAATTGTTTTGGTTTCTTTTCTAATGTATCAAATAATTTTCTTAGATTACCCTCAACTGCATAAATTTCTGAAAGCTTTAAACAAGTTGCTGTTTTTGGCTTGTAGAGCTGTTTCATCTCTTCCGAAATAACAATCACATCTTTAAGATATAAACTTTTTAAAAGTGGAACGATGTTTTTTATCTGAACAATTTCAGCGATCTCATCTAAACTTAATTCGTTTTGAAGTGTGAGCGCTTCAACAATTAAAAATTCTTTTTCACTTAACTCGAGTGATTCAATTTCGCAAGCATGATTTAAGTTTACACGTGTTTTGCTTTCCAGTTTAAAAGGAGCGGGGAGAGCTGCCTGCATCACATCACCAAGCGAGCACATATAATATTGTGCCATCCAATCCCAAAATTTTAACAAGGTGGACGATACCAACACATCGTCATCTAAAACCGAGAGAATATATTTTGCTTCATAATTTGCCGGTGGTTGTGCATGCACATCATGAATAATTGCCGAGTAAATTTTCTTTTTTCCAAACTGAACCACCACACGTTTTCCGGGTTCAACATCATTAACCATTTCTGTTGGAACGCGATATGAATAAAGCTTTGCAAGCGGCAACGGCAATATAACATGTACAAATGTGGCTAAAGGTTCCTGCAATTATTTTTTATTGATTAAATATTGATGATGATAAATTTTGATATTTAAAGATGGTAAAAATATCAAAAAAAACGGCATTCCACTTTGCGTTCTTAGCGAATTTTTTCTTAGCGTTCATTGCAGTTAATTTTTTTTAACGCAAAGGCGCAAAGTTTCTCGCAAGGTTCGCAAAGAACATATTGTAAAACAGCCTAGTGTTCCTCGTGAATTTTTTCTTAGTGTTCTTTGTGGTTAAGAAAACTCACCACAAAGTTCACAAAGGATTGCACAAAGGTCACGAAGAATATATTGTTAAATCCCTAGTGTTCCTCGTGAATTTTTTCTTAGTGTTCTTTGTGGTTAAGAAAACTCACACAAAGTTCACGAAGGTTTACACAAAGTTCGCAAAGCATTTCGACTCCGTTCAACGTGACAACTCAAAATAAAAAATTATGAAGTTTGATTTTTCGGAAAATCGAATGAAATAAATTTACCCGATTGTTGTGTAACTTGTTTCCAGGTTGGGAAATCAAAATTAATTTGCACCACACCCGATGTTGGTATATTATCAATAAACTGATTGGTGAGATAACCTACCAATCCGGTAAGCCCGGGATTATGTCCAAACAACATCACCTTATTGTTTTTATCATCAAGGTTTCTGATCACTTTTATCAAATCAATAATATCTGCTTGATAAATTTCAGGTTCTGTTACAATATTTTTTTCAGGATAATCAATTTCTTTAGCAACTTCTTTGGCAGTTTTTAAAGCACGCGCAGCAGGACTTGAAATAATGAGATCAGGTTTTACTCCATTTTTTTTCAATCGTTTCCCCATTTCGGGAGCATCTTTTTTTCCACGATCACTTAAAGTTCTGTCGAAATCATTTTCAAAAGCATCTCCGAGATTTGCTTTAGCATGGCGCATGATCAATAGTTTTTTCATAGGAAAAGATTTTTACATTTCTTCTTCGTCACCACCGCTTGCTTCGCCTTGTTCATCGCTCAATCCAAATTCACCATCTTCATCATCCGAAATTTCTCCCGGAACCTCATCAGATATATCTAAGTAATTTTTTGTGATCTCGTCAAACTCATTGTCATCAACCAAACCAAAGCGTTTAATTTTATCATATTGCTTGGGTGCAATTCCAACAGTTTTTGAGCAAACAGGATATTTTACTCCTGCTTTTTCTTTTGCCTCAATTCCTACCAATTCAATATTAAATACCCAAACATCAATAAAATCATAAACGTATAAAATTTTTTGATGCGGGTCGACAATGTAAGCGTTGAGTTTTGCTGCTTTCATTATCGGAGTTTTTTCTTCTTCCCCTTCGCTCATATCTTCAAGCGTGATCTCCTGTCCTTTTTGCCAGCTGTCGTTGCTCATATAGAAAGAAGCCAACTGTTTTGTGTCGAAATTTATGGATTGAAGAATTGCCTTATGAAGATCTAAAAATGTTTGTGTTGATTTGATTTCTATTACACGATTCACATCATCGTATTCTTCAAAAGTGATTTTAAACTTATATACTGCCATGTTTTAATTGATTCAATTTTACGAAAGCAAATATTACATTTTCTGATGAAAATGCCTACTTCATTTTAATGAAAAAAAATATTTATCCAGAAAAAAAATCGCTCCGATGGAGTCGTCTGAACTAATTACAGGTCACTCCTGACGGAGTTAAATTATCAATTGTACTTTACATTACAAACAGTATGCTCCTCTGGAGCTGATTAAGAATCTTTGCTTAATGTCATTGCCCATTAGCACTTGAATTATTATAAAGTGATATTTTACTTTATCAGCTCCAGAGGAGCGAAATATTGGTAGAAATAATCATGAATGAATATAAAAGCTCCGTTAGGAGCGACATGTTTTTTGTCTGTCAAACAATACATTTATTTTAAAATAGTAAGATTGCCTTTTGCGGTATAGGCCACATCATCAAAACCTGTATAGGTGATCACATACACAAATACATCGCCAGTAGCAAATTCACCACTTTGAGTGATGCCTTTAAATTGTGTTTTTCTGTCAGTCGATTCAAAAATCATTTTTCCCCAGCGGTCATAAATTTTCAAATAATAATCTTTTACAAATACCGGAACAACATTCCACGAATCATTTAAACTGTCGTCATTTGGAGTGAATGCATTCGGAACGTGAAGTAAGGGTTGTTGGATAAGTTCAATTTTATTTGAAGTACTTGTAATGCCGGTTCCTTTCACGCTTTCATTAGCAACGATCTGGTAATAATAAATACCATTATCGTAGTTTAAATTTCCATCAATTTGTTGGGTATCTTTATTTAATGTTTGTGCATAATTTTCAGGATTTTTATACGGTTCAGTTCTGATAATATCATAATGATCTAATCCAAAAATCCAATAATTATATCCGTTCCATTTCAATGAATTTTCAAATGGATTTGATTGTCCTTTTAACAAAATTGAACATGCTTCAGGGTTGAATTCACTTTGTAGTCCGCACTCATTTGATTGTGCAATGGTATAACAATAAGAATGTTCCTGAACTTTTACATCGTTATCGATAAAAGTAGTATCGGTTAAATTATTTCCTGAAAATACAGAAGTACCTCCTGTTGGTTTTTCATACAATCGTTTATAAACGGTATAAGTTAAAAAATTACTTTCAATTGATTTTCTCCAAAACATCGCAATGTTTTTATTATCCTGAACCGTTACGGTATAAAATGTTGACGGAGATGGAAAGTCTGACAGTTGCCTTACTGTACACTTAAATGCAGAAGTATCAGCATACAAATTGCATTTATCCTGTGCTGTTACCGCATAGCAATAATTTGTGATAAGGTTTTTTAATGCGGTATTATCTTGATATGAAAATGATTTTGAATTTGAAACTGAAGTGATAGGTTTTATAGTTCCATCGATAGATTTTTTTAGCACAACAAATCGATTAAAAAATTTGTTTACAGAAACAGAGTCCCATTTTATTTCAACAGCATTTTCGTTGATGAATTTGATGCAATGCAAGGTTGGAATATTTTGTGGAGCAGGAATTACCAATACTCTTATCATTCCGTTTATTGTTCGTGGTGATGGACATTGGTTATTTTTTGCATAAAATCTTAAGTATGGTGTGTCAGTTGAATTTAATCCGTCACACAAAGCATTCCATTTGATTGTAAGCGTTGCCTCCGATAAATTATTTTTTATTTGAAGAGAAAGTAGTTTACTACTTCCAATCATGCTTCCCATGCACTGAATATAAACAGAATCTTTCGGGTCGATTGCGTTAATTGTAGTTGTGTAATTTAAAGTATCGAAAGCATATATTTTGATGATGGTATCTTTTATAAATGTAAAAACCGGAGTGGTTGAAGTATCATTTTTAAAAAGCGAACAAATCGTTCGTGAACTGTCGGCAACGATATCGCAAATATTTGTGGTAGTGATAAAATAGCAATAATTATTGATCACGTGCATCATTGCAAATGAGTCGATGAAATAATTTTTTGCAGGATTATTAATTGTTGAAACGAGTTGAAAATTATTCTCGTTTTTCTTTCGATAAATATTATACGATTTAAAATATTTTGAATTTGAATTATTCTGCCACTCAAGTTTTACCGTGCTATCATTAATTGTTTTTAAGCATTGTGGAAATGGCGCTGTGATAGGAGGAATAGGTTGAACAAGGATTTTTATTTTACCTATTGAGGTTCGTGAAATAGGGCAACCATTGTCAACTAAATTTACAGTGATGGTGATGGTATCTGAACTCACATCTGAACATGCAGTTTGCCAATTGAGCGTTCCTCTTGAAGTTCCGGCTCCAATATTTTTGGTGATAGTTGCAGGATTTCCCGATTGATTAAAAATGCTTCCGCTATAAGTATAGAAAATTGAATCACCATCCAGATCAGTCATCATAAATGGAAGTGAAATCAAATCTGTTGCTATAACTTTTATCAAAGTATCATTAAACACCGGTGGAAATTCAGAAACATTTAGTAATATTTTGAATAAGGCATTATTACAATTTGAAGATTTATTTACTCTACTATATGCATTTGTTGTTGTTGGAAAGTCAGAATTGCCACCACAACCACCGCATACCGATTGATAGATCATTCCGTTTTTATCAAATCGACTTGTTCCTCCATCAACATGCTCGTTGCTTAAACTTCCACCATAAAATGTTGCAAACGATAAACTCTTTAGATCTTTTGATAATACGATTACATAAAAATCGGAACCATCAGTAGTTTTTTGTGTAGCGTTGGCTGTAATTGGAAGTCCTTTTGTGTCGCCAGTATAAATATTATAATATCCATTTACCTTTCCTCCCCAACCCGAAACATAAACTCTTCCACATACATCAACCAAAAATGCTGAAGGAGAAATGTCGGGATAAGTTCGTCCTGTTCCAAACACTGTGGAGATTTTTAAAGTCGTTAAATTTCTATCATACACTGCAATAAATTGTTTGCCACCGATGTTTTTATATACGCCTGTTGAAACAGGAAATGCACCGTTACTCTGACCTGTAATGTAAATGTTTTGTTGATTATCGATTTGAATAAATTGTGCTTGATCGTATATCGAAGTACCAACATAAATTAATGTTGTTAAACTGTTTCCATAAGGAGAAATTTTTGCAATAAATCCATCAGTTCCTCCATGATAGGAAAATTGTGTTCCTCCCGAATAAGGCAGGTCACTGCTCGATGTACCTCCACATACAAAAATATTTCCGCTATTATCGAAGGTAACTCCATAAGCAGCATCACTACCACTTCCACCAATATACGTACAAAATAAAAGGGAAGTTAAACTGCTGTTCAATTTAAATAAACAGCCATCCTGATATCCTCCACCATAAGATGTTTGAAATCCATTTACAATTGGGAAACCATTATCACTTGTTGAGTGTGTTGTTGATGCAACAAAAATGCTATTTGTATTAGAGTCAATCATCACTTCGCCTCTAAATTGATCGCCATAATTATATGTTAATGGCCTGCTTGTAGGATTATAAAAAAGGTGAGTGGAATCACTATTTATTCCATCATCTTTTGAACCGCCAACAAATGTTGAACCGATAAGCGTAGTTCCATCATAACTTAATTTACAAACAAAAAAATCATACATGCCGTTTTGTGTTCTGTCGTAGGAACCTGTAGTAGTTGGAAAGTTTGTTGAATTTGTTGTTCCCATGATAATAAGGTTTCCCGAATTATCACAAATCATGCTATGAGGTTGTTCGTTATTTGTTCCACCTAAATATGTTGCAAACAAAAGTTGAGTTCCATCATTACTGTATTTCAAAATTCCAGCATCACGTGCAATATCTTCACCCCCAATTGTAACGCCATCTTTATAAGTTGTTTGGTATGCACCGTATGTAACAGGAAAGCCGGTATCGTATACTGTTCCTCCTGAATAAGCATTTCCATTTTTGTCATAAGTTGCTGTAAATCCCCAGTTGTCGGCCAAAGAAGCGGAGTATGTTCCGAAAATTACTGTTGGGTCAATTACCAGATCAGCGTTTTTATTGTAGGACGATAAATGATAACTCAACACATCACCATTCAATACAAAATTTGAATTGATGTTACTTTCACCTTGCATGCAAATAGGTTTTTCTTCTTTTAAAATTCCAACAGAAGTAAAAATATTTAATGCACCACTATAAAGTGCAAGTTGATTTGCCCCGGTATATTTTATTTTGATATTGGACGGATCGCCACCGGGATGTACAATAAAATTTATTTTGAATGAATTTTCTTGAGCAACAAACTCAAGGTCGGTATTGAAATAAATATTTTGAATGACAATTTTTTCGTAAGCATAACAATGGTTTTTCCATTTGCTTTGATCGCTTCCTATAAAATAATTATAGTATTCAGCACTTTGAAGTTGTTTGATAATTGTTGGATTTGTATTGCTGTTAACAAAATCAACTTTTAAATGATGTCGGTTGATGGAGTCAATATTCTTCCAATCGTGATCGCGTTGATGTAAAGAGCTTTCGTCATACAAAGAGTATGCAATTCCTTGTTTGGTGATAAATACATTTCCGCTTGAAATGTTTGCTTTAAATAATACTTGCGATTCCCACTGACCTTTGTTTTCAATAATCCGGATGGTGTTTGGAGATTTGGTTGAAGGTACTACAAAAGCATAAATCTGCCACGACTGAATAAACAGAATAACAGTAAACAACAAATGATATGGATTGAAGGCTTTCAATTTTTGCAGAACAAATTTATTCAAAATCTATGAACATTTCACGTTAAATTGCATAGGCTAAACGTGTTCGATTTGGAAAAGAAAAATATAGTTATTTTAACCGGTGCAGGAATTAGTGCCGAAAGTGGATTGAAAACTTTTAGAGACAGTGATGGTTTGTGGGAAGGATATAATGTGTATGATGTTGCTACTCCACAAGCATGGAGAAAAGATCAGGCAATGGTGCAAGAGTTTTATAACCTGAGAAGAAAAGCTGTGATTGAAGCAAAACCTAATGAGGCACATTTTGCTTTAGCCGTATTACAAGATCATTTTAATGTTCAAATCATCACACAAAATATTGACGATTTACATGAACGTGCCGGTTCAAAAAATGTATTGCATTTACATGGAGAAATAAAAAAATCGCAAAGCACTGTTGATGCGAATTTGATTTATGATATTGATGGTTGGGAATTAAAAATGGGGGAGAAGTGCGAACTCGGATCTCAGCTCCGACCTTTTATTGTTTGGTTTGGAGAAGCTGTTCCAAAAATTGAAGAAGCAGCAAAGATTACAAGCCAAACTGATATTTTTATTGTTGTTGGAACATCATTGGTAGTTTATCCTGCAGCAGGTTTGTTAAATTTTGTTGGTAATGATGTGCCTGTTTTTATTGTCGATCCCGGACAACCAACTTATACCAATAATGAGCAAATTACATTTATTCAGGAACGCGCAA
>CAIUEQ010000132.1 GCA_903898215.1 uncultured Bacteroidota bacterium
ATATTTGATCTCTCAAAATGGATGCAGCGATAGTGCTTTAAAAAATATAAGAGTTGCAACATTACCAAATTCTCAATTTTCGTTAAGTGATACTGTTGTTTGTTTGGGTACAAAAACGATCACACTTACTCCGGCTCAAACAGGAGGTATTTATAAAGGAGCAACTATTGTAAATAATATTTTTACTCCAACAGCATCGGGAACCTATACAATTACCTATGTAATCATTAATGGAAAATGTGCTGATTCAACTACAAAAACAATATTGGTAAAAGCCTCGCCAAATGCAGGTTTTAGCTTAAGCGATACTGTGCTTTGTAAAGGAGCTCCCAATGTTTTTTTTACACCAACAACAGTTGGCGGAATTTTTTCAGGACAAAATGTGAGTGGCAATAATTTTACTCCAACTACTGTCGGAAATTTTTCAATAAAATATTTGATCTCTCAAAATGGATGCAGCGATAGTGCTGTAAAAAATATTCATGTATTAGCACAACCTGATGCATCATTTACTGTAAGTGATTCAATAGTGTGTTTTGGAACCAAATCTATTACAATAATTCCTACAAATAGTGGAGGAGTTTTTAAAGGAATAACTTTAACAGGAAATACATTTTCTCCTACTTCAATTGGAGTGTATAATGCAACATACGTGATCAGTAATGGCATATGCAAAGATTCTGTTACTAAAAAAATAAATGTCGTAACAAAATCTTCAGCAAATTTTATAGCAAGTGATACCATGATATGTCAGGGTGCTTTACCGGTAAGTTTTACAACAACTGCAACAGGTGGAATATTTTATGGAAGTCATTTAAATAACAATTTATTTTATCCTGATTCTCCCGGAATTTTCGCAGTTAAATATATTGTTGGTCCGGTTGGATGTGTAGATTCAGCCACAAAAAACATTCACGTATTTCCTAAACCAAAAGCAAGTTTTACCTATACACCTCTAAATCCGGTAACAAATGAAATCATACATTATACCTATACCGGAACAAAAGTAAATAAATATTTATGGCAATTTGGTGATGATAAAACATCGAATCTTCAAAATCCAACACATACTTATACCAAAGAAAATAAATACCCTGTTTGGCTTACCGTTACTAATAGTTACGGATGTTTAGATTCTACATTAATTGAAATTGATGTAGCTGAAGAAGAACGTATTTTTGTTCCAAATGTATTTACCCCAAATGGAGATTCCATCAACGATTATTTTGTTGTTTCACGAACCGGTTATCACGATTATCATATTTTAATTTACAACAGATGGGGAGGATTAATTTATGAATCATTTGATCCTATTGCAAATTGGGACGGAAAATCAAACAACGAATTTTGCTCTCAAGGTGTGTATGTGTTTTTAATCACTGCACTTAATCATAAAGGAACAGAGAAACTTTTGAGAGGAACAGTTACACTACTTAATTAATTTGTTAATCATCACAACGTGTAAATAAGTAATTCCATAAAATGGATAATCTTATTTAGCTTCGCAACAAATAATTAAGAAAATGAATATCTCTTATACCGTTACCGAAAGATTTTTGCGTTATGTAAAAATTGATACACAATCCGACCCGGATTCACCAACTTATCCTTCTACCGAAAAACAAAAAAATCTTGGAAAGTTACTTGTCCAAGAGTTGCTTGAGATAGGATTAAAAGATGCTCATATTGATGAGTTCGGATACGTTTATGCAACGCTTGCTTCAAATTCTGATAAAAAAATCCCTGCAATTTGTTGGTGTGCACATATGGATACTTCGCCCGATTGTTCAGGTGAAAATGTGAATCCAATCATGCACAAAAAATATTCGGGAAACGATATTATTCTCGTAAATGATACATCACAAATTTTAAAAATTGCTGAACATCCCGATCTAAAAAATCAAATTGGAAACGACATCATAACAGCCGATGGAACAACTTTACTTGGTGCCGATAATAAGGCCGGTGTTGCCGAAATTATGGATGCAGTGAATCACCTTTTTTCTCATCCAGAAATAAAACACGGTGCGATAAAAGTGTTGTTCACTCCTGATGAAGAAATTGGAAGAGGCGTTGATAAAGTGGATATGAAAAAACTTGCTGCCGATTTTGGTTATACCGTTGACGGGGAAACTGTTGGACATTTAGAAGATGAAACATTTTCGGCCGATGGTGTAAATATTACCATTCATGGAATTAGCACTCATCCCGGTTTTGCAAAAGGCAAAATGGAAAGTGCCATAAAAATTGCTGCCGATATTATTTCAAATCTTCCGCGTGATACTCGTTCGCCTGAAACTACCGAATTGCATGAAGGGTTTATTCATCCAACTTCTGTAAGCGGAACCATCGAGAAAGCTGTGATAAAATTTATTATTCGCTCATTTACTGTTGATGGATTAACTCGTCTTGAAGCATTTTTACAGCATATCACCGAAGAAGTTATTTCAAATTATCCTAAGTCGACTTTTGAATTTGAAGTGATCGAACAATACCGAAATATGAAATTGATTTTGGATAAATATCCTCATGTTTCAGAATTTGCCATGGAAGCGATGATACGCAGCGGACTTACTCCAATGCAGTCGAGCATACGTGGAGGAACTGATGGCTCACGCTTGTCGTATATGGGATTGCCATGTCCGAATATTTTTGCGGGCGAACATGCATTTCACAGTAAACTCGAATGGGTTTCTGTTCAGGATATGCAAAAGGCAGTTGAAACTTTGGTGAATCTTGCGATTGTTTGGGAAGAAAAAACTCCTCAATCAATTGAAGCGAAATAAAATCAAAATTCAAACCTTGCGTACTTAGCGCTTTTTATTTCTTTGTGTTTATAATTTTACCGTAATGAGCACAAAGTGTTTTCGCAAAGTTCGCAATGAT
>CAIUEQ010000133.1 GCA_903898215.1 uncultured Bacteroidota bacterium
GATCTAGTAAGATAGGAGTGGAGTTTCCTTTTTCTAATTTCAAAATATCTAATCCACCAAATCCATCAATTGTTTTTCCCGAATAATATAAATCTCCGTTTGTTGAAATAAATGGAAAGGCTTCGGTTGATGCTGTATTGATAGCAACAATATTTTCGGGTGTGCTCCATTTAATGCCATCATATTTTGTTTTGTAAATATCAAATCCTCCAGCTCCACCGGTCATGTTTGACGAGAAAAATAAATAGCCACTGTTGTTATCATATGATGGATGTTGCATGGTGAAATTTACATTCTCAAATGGCAATGCAATAAAATCGGAGTACACATTATTGATAAGCGTAGATACCAAAATGGTTAAATTATAAATGCCATTTTTATCTTTATTTTTTTGACTAACAGTTACAAAAATTTTGCTTTTATCTTTTGAAATACATACCGGACCTAAATGATATTTGGTATTAATTTTATTGATCTGTTTAAGAATGATATTATCATTTTCGTCAGAGATAGAAACAGCTTCGCATGAATTATTTTTAACTGCAAAAGTTTTAATGAGCGAGTTCTCAATGTTTTTGTCGAGCTTATTTCTGGTAGAAGAAAACAGCAATAAATTATCAATAGGAAAGATACCAAAATCATCAGCATTTGAATTAAAGCAAACAGTTTTAGGAACCGCATATTTGAAATTTGATTTACCTACAGCAATTTTTTTATATCCTGCTGTACTCAATGTTTTCTCATAATTTGCTGCAATAGTAGTTATGTTTTCAGTATGAAATATTTTTTCAAGTTGTATAAACTCGTTAATATTTACGGGGTTATTTAACATGTTTTTTCGATGTGCCGATTTGTAAAGTTCAAACGATCTCGCATATTGATGAAGTCGGAAAATGGAAGAAGCATAATCTACCAAACAACTGCTATCGCCATGGTTCAATTTTTTCTGATAAAATGAAATTGCCTGAGTATCGTTCTTTTCAAAAACGGCAGTTACTAATTTCTTTTCAGAGATATTTGTTTTTTGTGCAAATGAAAAAGTGGCACAACCTAAAATAAATATTGTTGAAAGTAGAATATGTTTCATGTTAGTTAAAATATCTTGGTGAGTTAATTCTTTTCGGTGATTTACTAAATGTATAGATAAGTGATAATTGATGAGTTTGTTTACTTACCATCGATATCGCACTCATCAGTGGATAATCATAACAATAGTAAATTTTCAAATGGTCATTTGCACTCATTCCTGCCATTCCACTTATTCCATCAGCTGATCGGTAACCTAAACCTACACTGAATTTTTTTACAAACTCAGCAACTAAATTTACATCAAGTTGAACAGGAGCAAAGTCTACTTGTTTTACCAATACACTTGGTCTTAAATCTACATCATCATTTAACGTAAAGTTATAACCGATGTAAGCAAAACGATGAGGAAGAATTTTTGAATTCATATAAGTTGAAGTTCCTAAATCGTAAGTAATACTTCGTGGTTGAGAAAATCCAAAATAAAATCTATCATTTCTAACCAAAATACCAAAGCCAATATTTGGTTTGATTCCGGTATTTAAATTCTGGCTAAATAATGGATCA
>CAIUEQ010000134.1 GCA_903898215.1 uncultured Bacteroidota bacterium
ATTATATTCATAACATGGCTGATATATTAAGTTCGTGCAATCATAAAATTACTCCAAAAAATATTACCGTTCTCGATATTGGTACTGGAGCAAATTGCGTGTATCCGATTATTGGAAATAAAGAATATGGTTGGCATTTTGTTGGTAGTGATATTGACAAGGTTGCAATCCATTCAGCTAAAAAAATCATAGAAGAAAATAATTTAACCAATGCAATCGAATGTCGTTTGCAAAAATCGGCAACATCAATTTTTGGAAATATTATTAAGACAAACGAAGTTTTTGATCTTACAATTTGTAATCCACCCTTTCATTCATCTTTAACAGAAGCAGAAGCAGGAACAAAAAGAAAACTAAAAAATTTAGGAAGTAAGAAAGATAAAATTATTCTGAATTTTGGTGGACAAAATGCTGAACTTTTTTGCGAAGGTGGCGAAGAAACTTTCGTAAAAAACATGATTGAAGAAAGTGCTAAAATTCCTGAAACTTGTTTTTGGTTTTCAACTTTGATTTCTAAAAAATCTAATCTTGCCGGAGTATATCATTCTCTAAAAAACGTAAAAGCTTTTGATGTTAAAACTATTGAAATGACTCAGGGAAATAAAGTAAGCAGAATTGTTGCGTGGACATTTTTGAATAAAACCCAGCAAAAAGAATGGGCAAAAAATCGTTGGTTATAAATAAATTTCTACTTCAACCAATTCAGCATATTCATTAGCATTTATTATAAATCCCTCTGTAGTATTTTCTCTTTTCATTAAAATAAAATCGTTTTGATTCAGCTCAACTTTCTTATTTGTAAAAACAATCTCAACTTTTCCTTTCAACAAAAAATATCCAATAAAATCCTGGTTTTTTGTAAATGCTTTTGTGAAAGTTTGATTTGGATTTAAAATTACATTATGAAGATTTCCGCTACAATCTCCGTTTGTCATTAAATTAAAATCTGTGCATACACCAAAACCTTTTGTATTCCAATCACCTTGAAATACATCGGTATCAAATTTCTTTAAAACTTTGGCGGATGCACCTTCGTGTTCAATTCTCAATTCACCATCAAGAATCATAATTACACGAGAAACACCCGGTAATTTTGTAAATACCGATTCGTCATCTTTTACATTTGCCGAACTTATTCTGAACAAAAAATTTCTTTGCCCATAATTTGCATCTTCAGGGTAAATAAATAATTGGGTAGTTGACCCTCCACTCCACTCACTCTCAAACTGTTCAGATTTCGGAATAATTGATAGTTTCAATTTTATAGTTTATAAAGATTCAGATTCGATATTAATTAAAATCACCGAATGCTCTTGAAACCCTTTTGTTAATTGGGAAATAAAATATCCACAACAAACTTATTATTCTGTGGATTACCGAATATTGATTAGCGTTAATTTCACGCAGTTAAAATTTTGTGCATGGCAGATAAAGAAACGAAAATAGTTTACGATGAAAGCAGCATTCGCTCACTAGATTGGCGCGAACATATCAGGCTGCGCCCGGGAATGTATATTGGTAAACTTGGTGATGGCTCGGCTCCCGATGACGGCATTTATGTGCTGATGAAAGAAACCATTGATAATTGCATTGATGAGCATGTAATGGGTTTCGGAAAAACTATTGATATCAAGGTTCAGGATAACAAAGTTTTTATTCGGGATTACGGTCGTGGAATTCCTCTTGGAAAAGTGGTAGAAGTGGTTTCAAGAATAAATACCGGAGGAAAATATGATTCGAAAGCATTTCAAAAATCGGTTGGATTAAATGGTGTGGGAACAAAAGCGGTGAATGCCCTTTCAACTTATTTTAAAGTACAATCGTTCCGTGATGAAAAAACTAAGATTGCCGAATTTGATAAAGGCGACCTTATCAAAGAACATAATCTTCAAGCAACACTTGAACCTGATGGAACTGCGATAACTTTTATTGCCGATGATTCTATCTTCAAAAACTATCACTACATCCCTGAGTTCATCGAGAACCAAATGTGGAATTATTGTTACCTCAATTCGGGCTTAACTTTAAATTATAACGACAAAAAATTCTATTCAAAAAATGGACTCCTCGATTTGCTCAAACGCAAAACCAACGAAGAAGAAATTCGATATCCTATTATTCATATAAAAGGAGAAGATATTGAAGTGGCTATCACTCACGAAAATTCCTATGGTGAAGAATATTATTCTTTCGTAAATGGGCAACATACCACACAAGGCGGAACGCATTTGTTGGCATTTCGTGAAGCATATGCAAAAACTATTAGGGAGTTTTATAAAAAAGAATTTGATCTCGCAGATATGCGTGCGTCAATTGTTGCGGCTGTGAGTTTACGTGTGCAAGAACCTGTTTTTGAATCACAAACAAAAACAAAATTGGGCTCCACCAACATGGGACCAAACGACCCAACAATCAAAAATTTTATTACTGATTTCCTCAAAAAATCTTTAGACGATTTCCTTCATAAACATCCTGAAATTGCTGATGCTTTACTTAAACGCATTATGCAAAGTGAACGTGAACGTAAGGATATGGCTGGCATTAAAAAGCTGGCAAACGAACGTGCTAAAAAAGCAAGTTTGCACAACAAAAAATTGCGTGATTGTCGTGCGCATTATAATGAAGAAAAAGACGAAAAAAGATACAACACAACTTTATTTATAACCGAAGGAGATTCGGCAAGTGGTTCAATTACTAAGTCACGTAACGTTGAAACACAAGCTGTTTTTAGCTTGCGAGGTAAACCTTTAAATTGTTACGGACTTACAAAAAAAGTTGTCTATGAAAATGAAGAATTCAACTTGCTTCAACATGCATTAAATATTGAAGAAGGAATTGAATACTTGCGATATAATCAAATTGTTATTGCCACCGATGCGGATGTGGACGGAATGCATATTCGTTTGTTGATGCTAACTTTTTTCCTTCAGTTTTTTCCTGATCTTGTAAAGAACGGACACTTGTATATTTTAGAAACTCCTTTGTTTCGTGTAAGAAATAAACAACAAACAATTTATTGTTATAATGAAGATGAAAAACAAAAAGCAATGGTGAAAATCGGCACCAAACCCGAGATTACACGATTTAAAGGATTGGGAGAAATTTCACCCGAAGAGTTCGGATTGTTTATCGGAGATAATATCAGATTGCAACCTGTTATTTTAAAACAGGAAGTAACCATTCAAAAATTACTCGAATATTATATGGGCAAGAATACTTTAGAGAGACAAAATTTTATTATCGATAATTTGAGAGTAGAGAAAGATATTGTTGAAGAAAAAACACTGTCAGAATCATGATATAATTGATTGAATGATTTCTTGATTAAATATTGAACCTATAAAACAAACTCATGTTACACTCAGAATTAACAAAACAAATCATCGGTTGTGCGATGAAAGTTCACAGCTTTCTTGGTAATGGTTTTCAGGAAGTGATCTATCAACGTTGTTTGGCAATCGAATTTGAAAAGAATGATATAACATTTGTCAGAGAAATGGAGATGCCAATCTATTATCATGAAATAAATGTTGGAACAAGAAGAGTTGATTTTTTTGTTGAGAACAAAATAATGGTTGAACTGAAGGCTGTAATACAATTGGAAGATGTTCATTTGGCACAAGCAATGAATTACGTTCAAGCATATAAAATGGAGATTGGATTATTGATAAATTTTGGTTCAAAAAGTTTAGATTTTAAGAGAGTACACAATAACAAATTATTAAATAAAACGATTGAGGAATAATTGATTTTAAAATCATGAAATCCTAAATCAAGCAAATCAAGTTTCGGACAATGGACGAGGAAATAAATAATATTAACGAAAATTCAGAGCAAGATCACAGCATGATCAATGTGATTCCTGTGACTGGGTTATATGAGAATTGGTTTCTCGATTACGCTTCGTATGTAATTTTGGAACGTGCGGTACCTGCTGTTGATGATGGAATGAAACCTGTGCAACGAAGAATTCTTCATGCCATGAAAGAAATGGATGACGGTCGTTTTAACAAGGTTGCAAATGTTATCGGGCAAACCATGCAATATCATCCACATGGTGATGCAGCAATTGGTGATGCGATGGTTGGTTTGGGGCAGAAAGATATCATGATTGAAACTCAGGGAAACTGGGGAGATGTGAGAACAGGAGATAGCGCTGCTGCAGCTCGTTATATTGAAGCACGCTTATCAAAATTTGCACTTGAAGTTGCTTTCAATTATCAAACTACCAAATGGCAAAGTTCTTATGACGGAAGAAAAAAAGAACCGATAACTTTACCAATGAAATTCCCACTATTGATTGCTCAAGGTGTAGAAGGAATTGCAGTTGGATTGGCAACAAAAATTCTTCCTCATAATTTCTGTGAAATTTTAAGAGCAGCAATTGATTGTGTGAAAGGAAAAACCGTTGACCTCTATCCTGATTTTTTAACAGGAGGAATGGTTGACGTGAGCAACTATAATAATGGTAGCAAAGGAGGAAAAGTTAGGGTTCGTGCAAAAATTGAAGAGGCTGATAAAAAAACTTTATTAATAAAAGATATTCCTTTCGGTACCACTACTACAAGTGTGATCGAATCCATTATCAAAGCAAACGATTCGGGAAAGATCAAAATCAAAAAAGTGATTGATAATACGGCAAAAGATGTTGAAATAGAAATTCAACTTGCTCCAGGAGTTTCGCCAGATATTACCATTGATGCTTTGTATGCTTTTACCGATTGTGAGGTTTCTATTTCACCAAATGCTTGTGTGATTGTAAAAGACAAACCACAGTTTTTAGGTGTTCATGATCTGTTGAAATTATCTGTTGAAAGAACAAGCGAACTTTTAAAACTTGAACTTGAAATAAAACGTGGTGAGCTTGAAGAGCAATGGCATTTTTCATCACTCGAAAAAATATTCATTGAGAAAAAAGTTTATCGCGATATTGAAGAGTGTGAAACTTTTGAAGCTGTGATTGAAACCATCTTTAAAGGAATGAACAAATTCAAAAAAATGTTCAGACGCGAAATTACAGAAGATGATGTTTTAAGACTTACCGAAATAAAGATCAAACGCATTTCAAAATTCGACAGTTTTAAAGCTGACGAATTGATGCGCAGAATTGAAGAAGATTTAAAAAGTGTGAACAGCGATCTTCAAAATTTAAAACCCTATCAAATTAAATATTACGAAAATCTATTAAAGAAATATGGTAAAGGAAGAGAGCGCAAAACTGAGATCAAAACTTTTGATACCATCAATGCAAATACTGTTGCCATTGCTAATAAAAAATTATATGTAAACTTTAATGAAGGTTTTGTTGGAACAGGATTGAAGAATGACGAATACATTTGCGATTGCTCCGATATGGATGATATTATCATCTTCCGTAAAGATGGAAAAATGACGGTGAGCAAAGTTCAGGATAAATCATTCGTAGGTAAGGATATTTTGCATGTTGATGTGTTCAGGAAAAATGATGAACGAAAAATTTACAACATGATTTATCTCGATGGAAAAACTAAAACTTCGTATTCTAAACGTTTTGCAGTTTTAGGAATTACACGCGATAAAGAATACGATCTTACTCAAGGAAATGCAGGATCAAAAATTTTATATTTCACATCAAACCCAAACAGTGAAGCGGAAGTTGTAAATATTACACTTAGTCCTCTATCCCATGCACGTAAGCTTTCATTCGATTACGATTTTGCCGAACTTGCTATAAAAGGCAGAAGCTCACAGGGGAATATTACAAGTAAATATCTCATCAAATCAATCAAGTTAAAATCAAAAGGTGGTTCAACTCTTGGTGGTAGAAAAATTTGGTATGATGATGTAATCGGAAGATTGAATGTTGATGGAAGAGGAAAATATGTTGGAGAGTTTGATACCAACGATGCCATTTTAGTGATTTATAAAGATGGAACATACGAGCATACCAACTTCGAACTCACTAACCATTTTGAAGCTGAACAGGTTTTATTTATTGGCAAATATAAAAATGCTAGACCGGTAACCGCACTATATTATAACGAAAGAGAAAAAACATATTTCGTAAAACGTTTTCTAATAGAAACTCAGTCACTCAATAAAAAATTTCCTTTCATTCCTGAAGGAGAAAAAAACCGTGTGGTTATGGCAACAGATCAACTAATGCCTGTAATTATCATGGAACGTGGCGGAGAGAAAAAGAAAACTGCACGTATTAATGTTTCGGGTGCTGAAGTAAACACCGAAGATTCAATTAATCTTGCCGAATTTATTGAAGTGAAAGGTTGGAAAGCAATAGGAAATAAAATTGCCGGAAAAGAATTTGTGAGCGTTGTGTTACTTCCTCCCGATCCTGAAACAGAAATTGAAGAAGAGGTAAAAGAAGATCTGGAAGCAGAAAAGCAAATACAATTGGTAAATGAAGAATTACTTATTGAAGAAGAGGAAAAAATAAAACGACTTTTAGAAGATGAACCTGAAATAGAAAAAAAGGTTGTCCCGAAAAATAAAAATCCTAAACCTGATTCAAATCAATCGACATTGTTTTAAGGAATTAATTGCAATTATGAAACATAACTTAAATTACTCATGTCAAAGAAAACAACAAATGAATTATTACTTGCTGATGAAGTTTTAATAAATAAAATCTATTTAATCAAAGGACAAAAAGTTATGCTTGACAGAGATCTGGCTGAACTTTTCGGAACTATTCCTATTCGGTTAAGAGAACAGGTTAAACGTAATATTGATAGGTTTCCTAAGAATTTTATGTTTCAACTTACCGAAAAAAGAAACAGCAATCATGGTATCGCAAAATGCGATACCTTCCAAACAACATTTAGGAGGTTCGTTACCCTTGGTATTTACCGAACATGGAGTTTTGATGCTGGCAAATGTTTTGAAAAATAAAACTGCAGTGCAAGTTAGTATTCGCATCATTGAGGTATTTGTAAAACTTCGTGAAATGCTTTTAACTCATAAAGATATTTTATTGAAGCTGGAGGAAATGGAAAAGAAAATTGGCAAGCAGGATACTAAAATAAAACTTGTTTTTGATTACCTAAATCAATTTATCAAACAGCAAGAAAAACCAAGAAAGATGATCGGTTTTAGGAATGACAAAAAATAAAATTTCTTTCAAAAAACTCGAAGTTGTTTTTAAAAAATTAATTGTCATGTCGAGCGGAGTCGAGACATTGTCCATTTAAAGCATAGTGCTTATAAATACATATTCTCGACTCCGCTCGAATTGACAATCTCATGGCTTCGAACTGACAAAAGAAAATCTAGGATTCAACTTTTTCAGTGCTCTTATAATCTGCTATCAACTTTTTCTGCATCTCGGAAGGCATTGGCGAATAATCATTAAACTGCATTCTGTATTTTGCTCTTCCTTGCGAAATAGAACGCAATGTTGTTGAATAATCTTGCATATCTGATAATGGGACTTTGGCATTAATTTTTTGATAATGACCTTGTGTGTCCATTCCTTCAATAATGCCTCTGCGTGTTTGCAAATCGCCCATCACAGCTCCGGTAATTTCATCAGGACATAATATTTCTAAATCATAAATTGGTTCAAGTATTTGCGGATTTGCATCATGGAAGGCTTGTTTAAAAGCCATCATACCGGCAATTTTAAATGATATATCATTAGAGTCAACAGCATGCATTTTCCCATCATACACACTTACACGAACATCACGAGCATACGAACCTGTAAGCGGACCTTCTTGCATTTTTTCCATGATACCTTTTAATATTGAAGGAAGAAAACGAACATCAATTACACCACCAACAATACAGTTGAGAAAAACTAATTTTCCGCCCCATGGCAAAACATGTTCTTCTCTTCCTCTCACCGACATTCCCTTTGGATCAGGCATTCCTTCGTAATATGGTTCAACAAGTAAATACACTTCACCAAATTGTCCGGCACCGCCCGATTGTTTTTTATGTTTGTAATTAGCTTGAACAGGTTTTTGAATTGTTTCACGATAAGGTATTCGTGGTTTGATAAATGCCACACTTAGTTTATGGATATGCTCCAATTTCCATTTGATAACTGCAAGATGAAGTTCGCCTTGAAAATGGATAATGGTTTGTTTCAACTCTTGCGAAACTTCGATAATAATAGTTGGATCTTCTTCGTGCAATTGATGAAGTGCCATCGACAACTTTTCTTCTTCACCTTTCTTTGTCGATTCAATTGCCATTCGTGCATTTGGTAATGGAAATGTTATCGGTTCCAAAATAATACTTTTCCCTTTTGCATGAAGGGTATTATTGGTATGCGTATTCTTAAGTTTTATTGTTGCACCAATATCTCCGGCAACAAGTTCGGTAACAGGAATTCTTTTTTTACCTTCAACAATAAAAAGCTGATTGATCTTTTCAGTTGAGTTAATAGATTCATTAATCAATTCCATTCCAACTTTTACAACTCCTGAGTATACTTTAAAAAAAGACATATCGCCAAGGTGTGGTTCAGAAAGTGTTTTGTAAATAAATAAAACTGCCGGTCCATTTGAATCGCATTCTAATAATTCTCCTGTTGTAGTTTTTTGTGGAGGTGTTTCATTTGCACTTGGGCAAACATTATCAATAAATCCCATCAACCTTCCTGCTCCCATATTTTTTTTCGCGGATACACAAAACAATGGAAACAATTCATGAGAAATCATCGCACGTTTTAAAACATCTCTCATTTCATCTTCATCCAAATTTCCTGTTTCAAAATATTTCTCCATCAACTTTTCATCATTCTCAGCAATTGATTCGATAAGTTCTTTGTGCAATAATTCTGCTCTTTCTTTTTCGCTATCGGGTATTGGCAACTTTTGTGGCTTGCCACCATCGGCTGAATATTTATACATTGTCATCTTTAGCACATCAATCACCGAATCGAAATTTACACCTTGATTTATCGGATACTGAACAACTAAAACTTTATGCCCAAAGCGTGCTTTAGCCTGTGATACTGTCTTGTCAAAATCAGATTTCTCATGATCGATTTGATTCACTGCAAAAATGATAGGCGTTTTAAATTGCTCGGTGTATTCCCAAATAAGTTCTGTTCCAACTTCTACTCCAAAACACGAATTCAAAATTACAACTCCAGCATCTGCAACTCGAAGTGATGAAACAACTTCACCGGCAAAATCATCATAACCGGGGGTATCAATAATATTTATTTTAAAACCACGCCATGTGGTGTGAAGTAATTTTGAGAAAACCGAGTTCCCTCGTTCCTGTTCTAATTCATGAAAATCGGCAACTGTATTTTTTTCTTCTACAGTGCCTCTTCTATTGATGAGTCCGGCTTCAAACAACATGCTTTCTGAAAGTGTTGTTTTGCCGGATCCTAGGTGTCCCAAAAGAACAATGTTCTTTACATGGGCGGTATCAAGTTCTGCCATAGTAAAATGAATTTATAGTGTATGTATGAATAAAATTTTCTTGTTGTAATGGATACATTCCAAAAAATTTACTTACACAAATCTTATATAAAATATGTTACATTTTCTCTGAAAAAAATCAGTTATGAAGATACCAACTATTTTTATTAATTGCGATAACACAAAAAAAGGCCACTCTTTCGAAGTGGCCTTTTCAAATTTTATGTGAAAAACTATTCTTTTGTTTCCTCTACTGAAGGAGTTACTTCGATAGTTGTTTCAGTTGTTTTAGCAACAGCAGGTTTACGACCTCTACGAGTTTTCTTAGCTCCAGCTTTATCAGAACTGTCTTTCAATAAATTCTCGTTATAATCAACCAATTCCATAATTGCCATTTCAGCGTTATCACCTTTACGGTTCATCAATTTCAGAATTCTGGTATATCCACCTGGTCTGTCAGCAATCTTCACTGCAACATTTCCAAAAAGTTCTTTTACAGATTCTTAATCCTTCAAGGAGTTTCCCGATGGCGGCATCGGAGTATCGAATCGACA
>CAIUEQ010000135.1 GCA_903898215.1 uncultured Bacteroidota bacterium
ATTAGCATCCGAAAATTATTATGATGTAATCATCATGGATTTAATGATTCCATATTTAAACGGACTCGACCTTTGCAAATCATTGCGGGCAGAGGGTTTAAAAACACCCATTTTAATGCTAACGGCACTCGGAACAACTGATGATAAAGTGATTGGTTTGGATGCAGGAGCAGATGATTATTTAGTTAAACCTTTCGAATTTAAAGAACTCCTAGCTCGTGTTAGAGCACTCACTAAAAGATATACCGATAATGTGTCAGAGCCTAAAATATTAACCATTGCTGATCTGGAAATGAACCTTGATGAAAAACGTGTTAGACGTTCGGGTAAAATTATCGACCTTACAGCAAAAGAATTTGGCCTTTTAGAATACTTATTGAGAAATAAAAATAAAATGGTTTCTCGTACTGAAATTGCTGAAAAAGTTTGGGACATTCATTTTGATACCGGTACGAATGTGATCGATGTTTATGTGAATTTTTTACGCAAAAAAATTGATAAGGAATTTACCCCAAAACTCATTCATACTATGGTTGGAATGGGTTATATTTTAAGAGAAGAAGATAAATAGCAATTGTTTATTTCATAGTTAAAAGCGATCGGATGAAATATTTTCTGTTCGCTTTTTTTTTACGCTTTTCCATTTCAACCAAATTCGTATCATTGCATTGTGCGAAATCTTTTTGTTTCCTTTTTATTTACAATCCTATCATTACCGCTATTTGCGCAGTATCGAACAGGGCTTATCCTGCCAAATAAATTTCTGGAAAGCAACCGCAGAGACTCTTTTTGTTGTGTATTGTTTCCTGATAGTGATATTTTTTTATATGAAAAACCTGCAGGAAAAAGAGCAGGAAAAATTTGTCGTGTTGGCGACCCTAATGATGATGAAAATTATTATGATAGCTTGTATTATAAAATTAAAAGGTCGAGACCAAAATTAATAGGCAAAGAACTTTTAAGGGAAGTTGGTTTTGATACTTACTGTTATGGATTTGATGATTTGAAGAATGGCTATGTTCGTATTTTTACTTCTTATGCAAACTTTTGGATAAGTGTATATGAACTTCATAAAATGGACTATTCAATATGCAGTTGGAAAGATTTTATTATCCACACAACAGGAAAATTACCGGGCTTCTTTCCAAAACAAGAAGGACTGAATTTGATGGCAAAACCATCGGCTGATTCAAAAGTAATTGCTAAAATGAAAGGGGAAGAATATGAAATAACTCCCACCGGATTATGCAATGGTAATTGGTGCAAAGTCACTGTAAAACGTTACAAGAAAAACCCTTGTATTGCTGACAAAAATGATGAACCAAATTTATTAAAAACCTATACAGGCTGGATTCAAATTGTTGATGCTGTGGGAAATCCTTTGGTTTGGTTTTATACACATCCTTGTTAGTTATCATTACCTCCAATTTGTTTTTCTAGAATATTTTCATAGTTTAGTATATCTAAACCCATGACCGATGAATGAAAATTTCTCGAATGAAAAATTATTGTCTAAAGCCAAATCATTACTTAACACCGGAAGCTCATTTTCCGACATTGAAAATGTTCTTTTTAAGGACGGAATTGATGAATCCCAAATAAAAGAAATTATCAATAAAGTTGTTTCTTATAAAAACAATAAACGATTAGGACTAGGCTTTAAGATTATTTTGATAGGAGTAGCATTTCTAGTTTCAAGTTGTACGCTATCAATCGTTACAGATTATTCCAATCCCAATTTCATATTTTTATTTTATGGTCTGACATCCATTGGCACCTGCATTGTAATGGGTGGGTTCATCATAGTTTTTGGATGATGTTTACTTTCTGAAATAATTTTTCTCTGCTTCTAAACTGAGAAATGGAAATGCTTTATTTAGCAATTCTGTTTTAGTGAGATACGTATTTAAAAACTCCAGATGTTTTTGTGTATTTGAATTAAATGGGCGATGATTTTTTGCTGATAATATTTCATCCATACTCTTTAAAAAACTCTTGGTTTCATCATCTAACATTGTTTCACAAAAACGTTCCCAAACATAGGCAACAGCTAAATCATTTGGATGAACAAGGTCATTTTCAAAAAAACGGTAATCTCTTAATTCATCCATCACAATTTCAAATGCAGGAAAATAATATAGATTTTTATGCTCCCTGATAAGTTCATGAACAGCTTGTATCAAAACAGCTTTGCTATGATTATTCTCAACCAATCCATCACGAAAATACCGAACAGGACTTACTGTTAAAATGATGTTTGATTTTAGATTTTTGATTTTAGATTTATTAAATGAGTCAACAATTTCGTTTACGGTTAATAATCTCTTATTAAATTTTTGTTGAGGAACTTTATGACAGTTTGATACAATTTCATTGGTATCTTTCAATTCATAAACATAAGCCGAACCGAAAGTTAAAATCAGATGGTCAATGTTTTTAATTTGTGCTATTGCCTGCTTCTGAGAATCATTTATTTTAGTTAACGCTGCCTCCTTCTCGACATCCGAAAAACGGCCATGGTGTTGCCATG
>CAIUEQ010000136.1 GCA_903898215.1 uncultured Bacteroidota bacterium
GAGTTCCTTCTTGAAAGATCTCGTTTCCTTTTTTATAAATGCGACAACTTTTTTTTGAACTCATCAAAGCTGACTCATCCTCATCCAACACATTAAAAACGGATTTGAAACGATGATTGCAAAGAGTACAATCGGTTTCAGCATTTTTTATCGACATCAATTAAATTTTTATTCGCAACGAATGTAATAAATAATGTGAATAGAAGATATGTGAATAGATAGCCTGATAAACAAAAAAAATGAAAATAAAATTACATTTGAAAACATAAAAAAGAAAAGCATTTTCCAATGAGTAATAAAAATAAAAATCGTGATGGGGTTGTATATTCTACTGAAAGCAGTTTTGAATATAATCAGTTGAATAACGATGAAAACGACACATTACCTAAGCAACAACAAAGTCTGCGTATATTTTTAGATCGTAGAGGTGGTGGAAAAATGGTATCAAGAGTGAATGGTTTTGTGGGAACATTAAATGATTTGGAAGAATTAGGAAAACTCTTAAAAAAACATTGTGGTGTTGGCGGAAATGTGAAAGATGGTGAAATATTAATTCAAGGTGAAAACCGTGATAAAATTATCGACTATTTAACGAAGCAAGGTTACAAAGCAAAAAAAGCTGGTGGGTAACAAATCGAAATTTCGCATTTACGTAATTACGAAATTTTTAGTATTCCGTTAACAATACTTATTCAAATCCATTGAAAAAACCAAAAACAAATAACCATAAAATTGAAGCCGAAGAATCAAACTATTTATATACAAGTATTTCTCAATTACCTAACTCCGGCAATGGTTTGCTTACCGCTATAAATATTTATAAAGATGAAATAATTGCTGTGTTTAAAGGGGAAATTTTAACAAACCTTCAAGCAGAACTTCGAGCAAAAAAAGGAAACAACAAATACTTCATCAATATGATTGACGGAACTATTATGGACTCGATGAAAGTGAAGTGTTTTGCAAAATATGCCAACGATGCAACTGGGTTGTCTATTCAAAAAAGTGGTTTAAAAAACAATTCAAAAATTGCTTTAGATGATGACAATAATGTTTGCATCATTGCTTCTCGCAAAATAAAAAGCGGTGAAGAAATATTTTGCAGCTATGGTAAAAAGTATTGGGAATCTTTTAAAATTTAGCAATTGTATAATTAGGATTGATACTTTATCACGCTATCCTCAAGCAATTGTTTAAAATCTTTTAGAGGAATCATATTTGGTCCATCGCTTAATGCCTCTTCCGGGTTTTCGTGTACTTCAAAAAAGAAACCATCAGCACCAACAACAGCTGCGGCTTTTGCCAAATAAATTGCATACTCACGTTGTCCTCCGCTTTTACCATCAAGTCCTCCGGGTTTTTGTGTACTATGCGTAACATCCATGCAAACCGGATAACCAAAGGTTTTCATATCAACGATATTTCTAAAATCAACTACTAAGTTATTGTAGCCAAACATGGTTCCACGTTCGGTTAAAATAATCTGTTTATTGTTTGTTGACTCGACTTTTTTAACGGCATGTTTCATTTCAAAGCCTGAAAGAAATTGTGCTTTTTTAATATTCACAATTCTACCTGAATTTCCACAAGCCAAAAGCAAATCTGTTTGACGACACAAAAATGCGGGTATTTGCAACACGTCAACAACCTGAGCAATTTCTTCTGCTTGATTACTTTCATGAATATCTGTGGTAACCGGTAAACCAAAAGTATCTTTCACTTTTTGTAAAATGCGCAAACCTTCTTTTATACCGCTTCCTCGAAAAGATGTTACCGAAGTGCGATTAGCCTTATCAAACGAAGCTTTAAAAATATAAGTTAGATTTAAATCCTGAGCGATCTTCGAAATTTTCTCTGCAAGGTTCATCACCATCGCTTCGTTTTCAATCACGCATGGACCAGAGATAAGAAAAGTATTTGATTTGATTTGTTCGTAAAGTGTCATGGTACAAATCTATTTAAGTTTCTTAAAGTTTCTGTTTCCCAATAAAGATTTCATTTGAGAGATTGCTACTTGATTGAGTTGCTGTAATCGTACACTTTGTTTTAATCCCTGATGAATTAAAAC
>CAIUEQ010000137.1 GCA_903898215.1 uncultured Bacteroidota bacterium
AAATTAAATGACCAACGCGAAGCTGCAAACAGTTTTAATGATTTGTTAAAACGTTTTGAAGGAAATAAATATGAACCTGAAGTATTGTATCGTTTGTATAAAATTTATTCAAAACACCGACTAACAACATCAAAGGCGGATGAATGCAAAGCGAAACTAATTGCCAAATATCCTCAAAGTCCTTATGCCCTAATTTTACAAGGAAAAGGTTTGAAAACTGCCGACTCGGATCCAAATAAAGAAGTGAATTTGTTTTATGAAAAGATGTATGGGTTTTATGAAAACGGAAATTATACAGAAACAAAGTCGATGTATTTGGAGGCCAGAAAAAAGTTTCCGGGAAATACCATTCAGGCAAAATTTGATCTATTGAATTCATTAGCAATTGGTAAATCTGAATCCATTGAAAATTTTAAATCAGCACTTACTTCTGTAGTGAAAGAATTTCCTAAAACTGACGTAGCTGATCGCGCTCAGGGAATTTTAGATGCCATCAAAAAACATTCTATGTCAACGCTACCTGATTCAATCCGTAATGAAATAGAACCGGATTTTGTTGTTGAGCCAAACGGAGGACAGTATTATGTTTTTGCCATGAAGAATGATAAGGCAGACTTTACAGATTTTGTTTCAAAAATCACTCAGTTTAATGAAGAGTATCATCAATTTGAAAATTTAAAATCAAATACAATTATTTCCAATGAAGGATATCAATTATTGTTAGTGCGCGAGTTTACTGATTTAAATGTTGCAATGGCATTTATGAAAGATATCGAAATCACCGATTTTATAAAAAAACAAATGAAAGTAGAAACTTCCTACACTCATTTTATTATCTCTGTAAATAATTTTAAAAAATTGTTGAAAGAACAAAAGCTTGAATCGTATGACAAAATATTTAAGAAACAGTATTCTTCTTCTGCAACTTCTCCAAATAAACCAACACAAAAACCATGAGTTTTAAAGAGTATTTCTTTAGTAACCCTTATAAAAAAATATTTATCTGGATATGGGTAAGTTTTTTTTCTGGACTCCTATTGTTTGGTTCTTTTATTATGATGATTAGTTGGGGATGGTTTGGTGAATTGCCATCACTTGAGGAACTCGAAAATCCTAAAACATATTTAGCTTCCGAAATATATTCTGAAGATGGAGTTTTATTAGGAAAATATTATTTACAGAACAGATCAAATGCAGGTTTTAACGAAATCAGTCCCAACGTTTATAACGCATTAATTGCAACAGAAGATATCCGATTTTATGATCACCCCGGAATAGATTTTAGGGGAGCAAGTTCAATTGTTTTATATGCAATGATTGGTAAGAAACGCGGAGCAAGTACCATCACGCAACAACTTGCAAAAAATTTATTCCCTCGTAAAAAATTCGATAACGTTTTTAATAAAGCTACAACTAAGTTAAAGGAATGGGTTACTGCCGTTCGTATCGAACATAGTTATACCAAAGAAGAAATTATTACAATGTATTTAAACACTGTAGAATTTGGTGGAAATTCTTTCGGAATACTTTCGGCATCAAAAACATTTTTCGGAAAAAAACCAATTGATTTAAATGTGAACGAAGCTGCATTACTAGTTGGAATGTTAAAAGGAATTACAAAATTTAATCCTGTAAGAAATCCTGAAAAAGCTTTAAGCCGTAGAAATACAGTTCTTGAACAAATGGAGAAATATTCATTTATCTCCAAGCAAACTTTCGATTCATTAAATTCAAAATCAATTGCTTTAAATTATCAGGAAGAAGATCACAATGAAGGATTGGCTCCATATTTTCGCGAGCATTTACGAATGGAATTATTGCAATGGTGTGAGGAAAATGGATACAATTTGTATAAAGACGGATTGAAAATATATACCACCATCAATTCAAAAATGCAGTTAATGGCTGAGCAAGCTGTTTTTCAACATTTGAATGATTGGCAACGAAAATTTAATAACCATTGGAAAGGTCGCGAGCCTTGGGGAAGATTTACTGAATTGATCACAGCTGGTGTTCATCGATCAGATCGTTACCGTTTGCTTAAATTGGCAGGTAAAAATGAAGATGAAATTATGAAAGAGTTCAACAAGCCGGTTCGTATGAAAGTATTTTCATATACACGTGGTGAAATTGATACTGTGATGTCTCCTCTTGATTCAGTAAAATATTATAAATACTTTTTACAATGTGGTTTTATGAGCATGGATCCTCGCACCGGATATGTGAAAGCTTGGGTAGGAGGAATCAATCATAAGTTTTTTAAATATGATCACGTAAACATCAATTCAAAACGTCAGGCTGGTTCAACATTCAAACCGATTGTTTATACTCTTGCAATGGATAATGGTTGGAGTCCTTGTTTTATCGCACCAAATCAATCGGTACAATTTGAAGGTTATCCCGAATTCGATCCGCAAAATGCAGATGGAAAATATGATAAACCTGAAATGACTTTGTATCGCGGATTACAATTTTCGGTGAATAGAATTGTGATGTTTTTGATGAAACAACTTGGGCCAAATGCACCACAATCAGTAATTGAACTTGCACGCAAAATGGGAATCAAAAGTTACCTTCCTCCATATCCTGCATTAGCATTGGGAACTGCTGATGTATCGGTGTACGAAATGGTTGGAGCATTTTCAACTTTTGCAAATAAAGGTGTGTTTACAGAACCTGTTTATTTGATGAGAATAATTGATAAACATGGAAACGTGATGCACGAATCTTCTCCAAAAACAACAGAAGCATTTAGTGAGCAAACGGCATATGTAATGGAAAAAATGTTGGAGCGCGTAACTGCTCACGGCACTGCTGCTAAAATAAAATATCAATATTTAATTCCGGGTGCTGTTGGCGGAAAAACAGGTACCACACAAAATTATAGTGATGGTTGGTTTATGGGAATTACCCCAACTTTGGTAAGCGGATGTTGGGTGGGATGTGAAGATCGTGCTGTGCATTTTCGCAGTATGGATTTAGGTGCAGGTGGTGCGATGGCAATGCCAATTTGGGCTTATTATATGCAAAAAGTTACTGCCGATCCAACTCTATTTAAAGTTCAGGAAAATTTTGAAGTTCCTAAACTTCCTTTAAGCGTTGAAATAAATTGCGATGAATATCAAAAGGAAGATGTAAAAAAATTAGATATGATTGAAGAGTAATCTTTAAAAAATTACTTCTTTAATTTACTCGGATTTGCAACAACAAAAGCTTTCCAACCACTAAATGTTTTACCGGCAGTTTTTGTTGAATTGTTTTGCAAAAAATGACAATACGCAGCACCGAGTCCATCGGTGGCATCTAAAAATTCAGGAGTTTCATCAAACTTTAAAAGCTTTCCAAGCATTGCTGCAACTTGTTCTTTGCTGGCATTACCGTTTCCTGTAATGGATTGTTTTATTTTTTTGGGAGAATATTCGTGCACATGCAATTCTCTGCTCAATGCCGCAGCAATTGCTACTCCTTGAGCTCTTCCAAGCTTTAACATCGACTGTACATTTTTTCCAAAAAAGGGAGCTTCAATAGCTAGTTCATCAGGTTTGTATTGCTCGATGAGTGAAATGGTGCGCTCAAATATTTTTTTTAATTTAAGGGTATAGTCATCAATTTTCCCCAACTTCACTACACCTAAACTGATAATTTTTGCTTCTTTTTTATTGATACCAATCAATCCGTAGCCCATTACAATCGTGCCCGGGTCGATGCCCAGAATGATTCTTTCATACTCTTTTAACTGTTGTAATTCTTTCAATGCTGAATTGTTGAAGTAATGCAATATTTTCGCAACACTTCTGCAAAGTAAATAAACACATTGAAACTCGAACAGCTATACCACCCCAAAGTTCTCAACACAGCAAAGTTTTTTTTGTTGCTGGTAACGTTCGTTTTTATTTTTTATAAACTTTTTTATGCATATCATCTTGAACAACTTATTGAAAATTATCATTTTGTGGAAAGCAATCAAGCCGCTGTCACTGTATTTGGTAGCCTAGACAAAACGGCATTTAATAACACGCATCCAGCCACACTCACACCTGAATTTCAACCTGATGGGGAAGTCTCTTTTGACAAAGCAGAGCGCATGATACGCATTGCTCAAGATAATGGCATCC
>CAIUEQ010000138.1 GCA_903898215.1 uncultured Bacteroidota bacterium
AAAGCTCCGGCAGGAATTGTCATTTGCTCAACAATATTATTTCCGATTTTATAGGGAAGAAAATCTATTCTTGGCAAAAACATATAGGTATAAAAAGTGAAAAATGTGGTAACGATTAGCGCTACAAAAACAGCCAAACTTTCGATTGTTTTATTATTGAAAATCGATTTGATATGTTTTTGTCCGATAAAAATGATAACACTCAAAATCGTTAAAACAACATCTTTCATAAACGAGCCGAAAGGGGTAAATTTAATTGCATCACCAAAACATCCACAATCGGTAACTTTATGAGTGATGGCTGAATAAGCAGTGAGGATTGTAAAGAAAATCATCATCAAAAGCAGCAACCAAGAATTTAGTTTTGAATATGCACCGATCAATAATGCTACCCCTACCATAATTTCAAAAATGCAAATAAACATACTCATTGCCTCGGCATATTGTCCGAAAACAGTCCAATCCAAAAATAAAAATTTAGGAAATGGAAATTCTTTTTGAAAAATCTCAAAATATTCTTCAAGTTTATAAGAAAATCCAAGAGTGTCGTTTGCTTTGATAAAGCCCGAAATGATAAACAATACTCCTACAAAAACTCTGCTGATTTGTGTAACTATTTTCATTGTAATTTTATTAAACGAATAATAATGTACTTATTTTTTCTCTTCACTCAAATGTATTAATGCAAACACCGAATAATTTATCATATCCTGAAAATTTGCATCTATACCTTCACTCATCACTGTTTTTCCTTTACTGTCTTCGATCTGTTTGATTCTTAACAATCGCATGAGCATCATATCTGTAAATGTACTCACACGCATATCACGCCATGCTTCACCGTAATCATGATTTTTTTGTTCCATCAATGATTTTGTTAAAGCAATATATTTATCGTACAACGAAGTTAAAATTGCAGTATCGAGTTCAACAGCAGTTGATTCTTTTAATTCAATTTGAATAAGTGCTATCACACAATAATTGATGATTCCGATGTATTCTGAAATTTCATCATCGTTTACTTTTTGTTCGCCTTTTAACTCTATCGTTTTTAAACGTTGTGCTTTAATAAATATTTGATCGGTGATTGACGACAATCGCATAACACGCCATGAAGTTCCGTAGTCGGTATTTTTTTTGATAAATATTTCGCGGCACTTTTTAATAGCGGCATCGTATTGTATAGAAGTTTGATTTATCAATGTGAGAGTTGTTTATTTGTTGAGCACAAAAATAACATCGATAATCAAATTGCAAACTCTATTTAAAAAAATAACTTTAAATTGTGGCGGGCGCCTCATTAGCCTCGAAAAGCCAGCAGTGATGGGCATTCTCAATATTACAACTGATTCGTTTTACGATGGAAGTAGAATAAAAAATATTGATGAAGCTTTAAAACAGGCTGATAAAATGCTTAAAGATGGCGCAACTTTTATCGATATTGGAGCTTATTCGAGCAGGCCGGGTGCTGTTGATGTGAGTATAGAAAATGAATTAAAAAATGCCATTCCGGTTATTGAAGCAATTTCTAAAAACTTTCCTGAAGCAATTATTTCTATCGATACTTTCAGGTCAAAAGTTGCTTTTGAAGCAGTTCAGGCAGGAGCAACAATTGTTAATGATATTTCGAGCGGTGATGATGACAATGAAATGTTGGCTACAGTTGCAAAACTAAAAGTACCTTATATTATGATGCATAAAAAAGGGTCACCCCAAAATATGCAACATCATCCTCAATATGAAAATGTTTTGCTTGAAGTGATGAACTATTTTACAGAAAAAGTAGCCGCTGCAAAAGCTGTCGGAATTGTTGACCTCATTATTGATCCCGGGTTTGGGTTTGGAAAAAATATTGAACACAATTATCAATTATTAAATGCATTAAACGATTTTCAGATTTTTGGATTACCGATTCTTGCAGGTATTTCACGAAAAAAAATGATCCAAAAAATTGTTCAATCTGATGTTCAACATGCTCTTAACGGAACAACAGCCGCCAATACAATTGCATTATTAAATGGTGCTAATATTTTAAGAGTGCATGATGTGAAAGAAGCCACAGAATGTATTAACATTGTAAACGCAACGCATGGAATTATTTGAAATATCTGATTGGAAGTTTACATGGGTCAACATGATTGATATCCTGTTGGTAGCACTCATTTTGTTTCAACTTTACCGTTTGCTTAAAGGCAGCCTAGCTTTTAACATGATCATCGGAATTATTACCATCTATATTTTTTGGCTCATCGTAAAATATTTTAAAATGCCATTGCTTGAATGGACTCTCGGTGGATTCACTAAAGTGGGCATCATAGCTATTCTAATTGTGTTTCAGCAAGAGATAAGAAAATTTTTATTGATTGTTGGGAAGAGAAGTTTTCTTGCCGAAAAAAAATCGGTTTTACGTTTTTTGCCTTGGAACTGGAAAATTGAAAAAACTTTTCACACCAGTTTTGAAGAGATCGTTGATGCTTGCGATTATCTTGCTCAAACACGACAAGGAGCAATAATAGTTTTTCCAAAAACATCTGAAATGAAATTTATTGCAACCAGTGGGGAGTTAATAGATTCACATATTACCAAACGTTTACTGATAAGTATTTTTAATAAGTATAGTCCTTTACATGATGGTGCTGCTATAATTGCAAGCAGTCGCATAAAATCTGTTAACGCGGTATTGCCGGTTAGCGATAATCCCGATATTCAAAATAAATATGGACTCCGACATTTATCAGCAATTGGAATTACCGAGCAAAGTGATGCCATAGTATTAGTTGTTTCAGAAGAAAAAGGAACCATTGCTATTGCCAAAGAAGGAAAATTAATTGAGGGAATGAATCATCAACAAATTATTTATTTTTTGAATAAGGAATTTGCAAATGAGATGATAAGAGTGAAGGATTAGTTAATTAAGAATTAAGAATTGGAATCTCATAGTTCTCTTTTGAATTATTAATATGATTTTCCACGTCCTTTAGGGCGTGGTATATGAGCTAGGCCATGATATGGGCTTTATCCCAACTAATTCACCGAATCTTTTTTATTCTTAAAACTTTCCAATATTTCTTCAGGAGTTTTTCCTAAATTTTGAATGGCCAATTTTGCATCTTCGGCAAGTTCGCTGTTTGGATATTTTTGCATAAAATCAGCATACACTTCTTTTGCTTTTTGCAAATTGTTTAAACTGTTCTCATAAATATATCCCTGCAAAAAAAGAGCTTCTTCGCAACGTTTACTTTTAGGATATTTATCGATCACACTTTGGAAAATTTTAATTGCCTGCTCATGTTGTGCAATGGCATTACATCGTTGTGCCGATTTAAAAAGAAACTCTGCCGACAATTCATCATCAGGATATTTAGTAGCAAAATCGAGGTAAGCGGTTTTTAAATCTTCGATAGATTTCGGACTAAAAATGCTATCTGCTGCTTCCATTTTTTTAATGGCATCTAATGCTTTTTCTTTTGGAGAATTACAAGATGCAAATGCAATAACTGAAACTAAAATGGCAACTGAATTTCTTATTTTCTTAAACATGTTTTAATAAATTTTTAAAAATCAAATCTAAAATATTTTCTCCTTGCGAACTTAGCGAAAAACTTAGCGCTCTTTGCGGTAAAAAATTTAAACGCAAGGTTCGCAAAGAAAAATAACACAATATCATTGTCACTTCGAGTTTATCGAGAAGCGATGATTGTTTTGAGCACTTTGCAAATAAATAGTTGTTCTCGATAAACTCGAACTGACAAAACCTTCATCACTTCATTTCTCCATAAAAACAAACTAACCGCAAAGTGTGCTAAGAAAAAAAACACACCAACATTGTCCCTTCGAGTTTGTCCGATAGCTATCAGACGAGAAGCGATGTTTTTCTTTAAGCACTTTGCAAATAAGGACTTGTTCTCGATAAACTCGAACTGACAAAACCTTCATCACTTCATCTCCTCATTTTTTCATTTCAAAAAAACACCACAGAGAAGCAGAGGCACAAAGTACATTTTTGCCAATTGCATATTGCCTATTGATTAATACTGACCAGTTCTTAACAAAACTAAAGTACATGCTTCAACGGGTTCTATTCCTTTTTCTGTTAACATTTTTTCAAACTCTGGATTTTCAGTTCCCGGATTAAATACCACACGTTTTGGATGTAAATTGATCACATAATCGTAATACGGTTGTTGGTTTTGCGGACCTAAATATAAAGTTACCGTATCGAAATCTTTATCGGTTGGCAACTCTTTTACAATTTGTAATCCATCAATTTCTCCTGCTTTTAATCCGAATGGTACAACTGGATGCTTGTATTCATGAAGCATGGATGTTGCTTTAAATCCATATCTGTCAGGGTTTGGAGAGGCTCCGATCACTAAAGTTTTTTTTATCATCTAACAAAATTATCATTCATTTTCTTTTTAGCTAATGCCGCTTCATATTTTTATTATTTTCGCAGCATAATAAAAGATAATAAGAAGTGATTTTTTGTGTCTTACAAAAACTTTACTTTGTGACCTCAGTGTTAAAAAAAAGAATAAATGAAGATATCATATAACTGGTTATTAGAATTAATTGATTTAAAAAAATCTCCTCGTGAGATCTCCGAATTGCTTACAGGTTGCGGTCTTGAAGTGGAAGCAATAGAAGAATATCAATCAATAAAAGGTGGGTTGGAAGGAATTGTAATTGGTGAAGTGAAAACTAAAATTAAACATCCTAATGCTGATAAACTTAGTGTAACAACCGTGAATGTTGGTGGTGAAACTGATTTACAAATTGTTTGCGGAGCACCTAATGTTGAAGCAGGACAAAAAGTTTTGGTTGCTACCGTTGGATCAACTGTTCATCCCACAAAAGGCGAACCTTTTAAAATTAGCAAATCAAAAATACGTGGAGAAGTGAGCGAAGGAATGATTTGTGCCGAAGATGAATTAGGCTTGGGTGATAGTCATGATGGGATTTTAGTGTTGCCAAATCATTATGAAGTTGGTAAAAAAGCCATCGAATATTTTTCGGTTTACAATGATTTTTTAATTGAGATTGGACTAACCGCAAACCGAGGTGATGCTGCAAGTCATTTAGGTGTAGCGAGAGATTTGAGAGCGCTTACGAATTGCGAATTACGAATTCCGATAGCTGTCGGGACGAATTACGATTTGCCAGAAGCTAAAAGCCAAAAGCCAATAGCAGTTTCGATTGACGACAAAGAAGGTTGTATTCGTTATTCCGGAATTTCTATTTCAAACATCACCGTAAAAGAATCTCCCGATTGGATAAAAAATCGTTTGAAAGTGATTGGGCTTTCTCCTATAAATAATATTGTGGATGCAACAAATTATGTTTTGCATGAACTTGGTCAGCCCTTGCATGCTTTTGATATTGATAAAATTTCAGGACAAAAAATCATTGTAAAAAAAGTTGAAGCAGGTTCAATATTTACCACTCTTGATAAAGTGGAACGAAAATTAAACGGCAACGAATGCATGATTTGTGATTCAGAAAAACCTCTTGCAATCGGTGGTGTTTTTGGAGGATTGGATTCAGGAATTAATCAAAATACAAAAAATATTTTTATCGAAAGCGCCTGCTTTAATCCTGTATCGATTAGAAAAGCTGCTAAATTTCATGGATTAAACACTGATGCTTCTTTTCGTTTTGAAAGAGGAACAGATCCAAATGCAACGATAAAAGCTTTAGAAAGAGTTGCACAAATTATTTTAGAAATTGCAGGTGGCGAAATTTCATCTTCTGTAATTGATATTTATCCAACTCAAATTGAAAACGAGCAAATCGAATTTTCAATCGATCGTTTTAATAAATTAATTGGGCAGATAATTCCGCTTGATGAAGTGAAAAGAATTTTAACCGCTCTTGAAATTATCATCACAAAAGAAACTGCAACACATCTTTCGCTTTCTGTTCCTCCATATCGAGTTGATGTGAAACGTGAAGCAGATATTGCTGAAGAAGTTTTGCGTATTTACGGATTAAATAAAATTGAAATTCCCACACAGGTAAAATCAGCAATTACATTTTCTGCCGATGAACCAAAATATAAACTTCGAAATAAAGTTGCAGATCATTTAAGTGCTACAGGATTTTTAGAACTTGTAAATAACTCTATCACAAAATCATCTTATTATGGTGAAGAGGAATTAAAAAATGCAGTAAAAATTTTAAATCCTCTTAGCAGTGATTTGGATATGATGCGAATGAGTATGCTGTTTAGCGGACTCGAAACCATTCAATATAATCGCAACAGAAAAGAAACAGATTTGAAGTTGTACGAATTTGGTTATACCTACACAACCGAAAATGAAACCTATATTGAAACTCCTCATTTTGCAATTTTTATGTGTGGAATGAAAGAAAGCGAAATCTGGAATACTCCTCAAAAACCTGTCAATTATTTTACCATGAAAAGTGTGTTGGTTAATGTGTTGAGGAAAATGGGAATTCATCAATATTCATTTGAAAATAAAAACGAACACCAACAGTTGAATAATTGCACGTCAGTATTTTCAAATGGAAAATTGTTAATTGAATTTGGAATGGTGGCCGATACTATCGCAACAAAATTTGATTTAGATATTGCCATTTATTATGCCGATTTAAATTGGAATAATATTTTGGAAATTGCCATGCAATCAAAATTTAAACTCGAACCTGTTTCACAATTTCCATCAGTAAGAAGAGATCTTGCATTATTACTGAACAAAGAAGTTCGTTATTCAGAGCTGGAAAAAATTGCACTTAAATCTGAACCAAAGATTTTAAAAAATATAAATGTGTTTGATGTGTATGAAGGCGATAAAATAGAGGCAGGAAAAAAATCGTATGCTTTGAGTTTTATTTTGCAGGATTATGAAAAAACTTTAACCGATACCGAAATTGATGGGGTGATGAATAAGTTGATCAAACAGTTTGAAAATGAGTTGGGAGCAATCTTAAGATCATGAAACACCAGTATACTTTAGATGAAATAAAATTGAAAGTTGCTAAGTTGCTGTTGGAGCTCGATAGCAGAAAAATTCGTGAGGAAGAACTAAAAAAAAATAATCTCGAATTAAAAAACTCCATTGAAAATCAAAAAAATACCATCATAAGATTAGAAGAAAGGAATAAAATCGTTAAACTTGCTGAATCACTGTCAAATTCAAAGAGCGATATTCAGGAACTGAAGAAAAAAGTAAATGAATATATTAATGAAATTGATGAGTGTATCAGGTTACTAAGCGATAGATAAGTTTAACATTGAACGAACTTTCAATAAAGGTAAATATTGCCGACCGCAATTATCCACTCACAGTAAAAACTGATGAGGAGGAAAAAGTGAGGAAGGCCGCTAAGTTGATCAACGATAAACTGAAAACTTACGGTAAAGCATTTGCCGTTAATGATAAACAGGATATTATTTCGATGTGTGCACTTGAACTTGCCACCGAATTGATTAGCTTACAAGAAGCTACTGCTAAAGCAGAGAATGGCTTTTCCGAACAACTTTCCACCATTGGCGAGTTGTTGAAAGATGTTTCAATTTAAGACCGCACTTAGTAACTAATTTTAACTCTTAAAAATTAGTGTCGTTATGGAAATTTATTTAGTAGTAATTATTGCAATGGTAACCCTTGGAATTGGAGCAGCAGCAATGTTTGTTGTAAACCGAACCATGCTTGCCAATAAAGCAAATTCGATTGTCAGAGAGGCTGAGGCTAAATCTGAAATGGTTAAAAAGGATAGAATGCTTGAAGCCAAAGAAAGATTTATCCAGCTAAAAACTGAACATGAAAAAGAGGTGATGACCCGCAATCAGAATGTGCTGAATCTGGAAAACAAACTCAAACAAAAAGAACAATCAATCAATCAGAAATTAGAACAAGTTACCCGCAAAGATTCTGAATTAGAACAAATAAGAGTAACACTCACCAAGCAACTTGATGTAGTTTCGGTAAAAAAAGAAGAAGCAGAAAAAGCATTAAACAATCAGGTAAAGCAGTTAGAAAAAATTGCAGGATTAAGTGCCGAAGAAGCAAAAAAACAATTGGTGGAAGCATTGCATGAAGAAGCAAAAACTGAGGCAATGGGACTCATTAAAGATGTACTTGATGAAGCCAAACTTACCGCTGCAAAAGATGCCAAGAAAATTATTTTAAATACCATTCAACGTACCGCTGCCGAACATGCTATCGAAAATTCAGTTTCAGTTTTCAATATCGAAAATGATGAAATGAAAGGTAGAATTATTGGTCGTGAAGGAAGAAATATTCGTGCTCTTGAAGCTGCAACCGGTGTTGAAATTATTGTAGATGATACACCTGAAGCTATTATACTTTCTTGCTTTGATCCAATCAGAAGAGAGATTGCTCGTTTGTCGTTGCATAGACTTGTAACTGATGGACGAATTCATCCTGCGCGTATCGAAGAGATTGTTGCAAAAACTAAAAAGCAACTGGAAGAAGAGATCGTTGAAATTGGCGAACGTACTTGTGTTGAACTCGGAATTCATGGTTTGCATCCTGAGTTGATTCGCATGGTTGGACGTATGCGTTACCGCTCGTCATACGGACAAAATTTATTACAACACTCTCGCGAAGTTGCGCATTTGTGTGCTACCATGGCAGCTGAGTTAGGCTTGAATGTGAAGCTTGCAAAACGTGCCGGATTATTACATGATATTGGAAAAGTTCCTGATGACGATGCTGAAACTCCACACGCATTGTTGGGAATGAAGTTGGCAGAAAAATATAAAGAACATCCTGAAGTGGTGAATGCAATTGGAGCTCACCATGATGAAGTGGAAATGACTTCTATTCTTTCACCAATCATTCAGGCTTGTGATGCCATTTCAGGTTCACGTCCGGGTGCACGTAGAGAAGATAGCGAGAATTACATGAAGCGTTTAAAGGATCTCGAAAATATTGCGTTGAGTTATCCGGGAGTGGAAAAAGCTTATGCGATTCAAGCCGGAAGAGAATTGCGTGTGATGGTAGAAAGTGAAAAAGTTACCGATGATCAGGCAGATATTTTATCGCTCAATTTATCTACAAGAATTCAAACTGAAATGACTTATCCCGGACAAATAAAAATTACCGTGATACGTGAAAAACGTTCAGTGAATTTTGCGAAGTAAATATTTACAGAAAGACATTTCTACATAATTATAACAAAAAAGCTTCTGAATGTTCAGGAGCTTTTTTTATGGAATTAAATTCTTTTTTTTGATGATTATATTAATTTTATAAAAAAATAACATCATAATTAAACAATAGCCATGAGCAACATTAAATTACCTACCATGCCGGCAGGCAGGTTTGAAGAAAAAAAAGTTCGTTCATTATGGAATGAGAAGGAAGAAAAATGGTATTTATCTATTATTGATGTTATAGAAATACTTACAGGAAGTCTTAATCCAAGAAAATATTGGAGTGTTTTAAAAACAAGGCTGAAAGCAGAAGGAAGCCAGTTGGCTACAAATTGTAGTCAACTGAAAATGCAATCTTCGGATGGAAAATTTTACAAGACAGACGTTGGTGATACAGAACAACTTATTCGACTCATCCAATCAATTCCGTCACCAAAAGCTGAACCATTTAAACAATTGTATTAGGCGTTGTCATTTCGAACGAAGTCGAGAAATACTAATTAATTTAACTCAATTAGCCTGCGGCCTAAAAAATTGCAACGTCCCGCTTTTTACATCATCCAAATTCCATTCATTGATCTGAACTTTTCTAACACCATTTACATTTTGCTCGGCAACCATCACTTTATTGGTTTCTTTTAATTCAAATAAAATAGCAGTATGCTCAACCATTTTCCATCTGGTTATCGAATTTTCTGATTTAGATTCCATCGTAACATTTTGAATAAGGATAATATCTCCGGGGATAATTTTTTCAGTTTTGTAATTGATGGGTTTCCCAAAACCATAAGGCGATTCCCATTTTGCATGAGCATAAGTTAAGGCTCCATTTGCTAGGTCCCAACACTCACCTCTGTCAACTTTTTTGCCTTTTACCGAATTGATATATTCAATAATTTTTGCATTCGTTGGTGGAATTTCATTATCTGAAATATGAAAACTTAAACTTAAAAAAATGAGAATAAATAATTTCATTATCTGCGAAATCTGTGTAATCTGTGGCTTCTCTTAATCAATCATCTCAAATCCCAAATAAGGATGCAATACTTTTGGCATTTTAATTCCTTCAGGAGTTTGGTTGTTTTCAAGTAAGGTCGCAACAATTCGAGGCAATGCAATGGCACTTCCATTAAGGGTATGCACCAATTGGTTTTTACCTTCTTTGTTTTTGAAACGGCATTTTAATCTGTTAGCCTGAAAACTTTCGAAGTTAGATGTTGAACTTACTTCAAGCCATTTTTGCTGAGCAGCACAATAGGTTTCAAAATCGTAAGTAAGTGCTGATGCAAAACTCATATCGCCACCACATAAACGTAAAACACGATAAGGCAATTCTAACTTTTCTAATAAACCTTTTACATGTGCAATCATTTCATCTAAAATTTGATATGATTTATCGGGATGAGCAATTTGCACGATCTCCACTTTTTCAAATTGATGTAAACGATTTAATCCACGAACATGCGCACCGTAGCTTCCAGCCTCTCTTCTAAAACATGAAGTGTATCCGGCATTTTTTATCGGCAACTCTTCTTCTTTCACAATCACATCACGATATAAATTTGTAATAGGAACTTCGGCAGTAGGAATCAAATACAAATCATCAATTCCAATATGATACATTTGTCCTTCTTTGTCGGGCAACTGTCCGGTACCAAAACCACTGGCTTCATTTACAACAATTGGTGGCATGATTTCTTTGTAACCTGATTTGATTGCTTCATCTAAAAAGAAATTGATTAACGCGCGTTGCAACCTTGCTCCTTTGCCTTTATAAACAGGAAAACCTGCACCTGCAATTTTATTTCCTAATTCAAAATCGATGATATCATATTTGGCAGCGATATCCCAATGTGGAATTGCGCCATCATATAAAGTTGGAATTTCGCCATGATGATAAACGTTTACATTTTCTTCAGGAGTTCTTCCCTCAGGAACAGATTCGTGAGGAAGATTTGGAAGCGTTATCAGAATATTATAAAGTTCTTCTTCCAGTTTTTGCAACTCTTCTTCCAGCTTCTTCCGGC
This sequence comes from uncultured Bacteroidota bacterium, assembly GCA_903898215.1. Classification (GTDB taxonomy): domain Bacteria; phylum Bacteroidota; class Bacteroidia; order UKL13-3; family UKL13-3; genus CAIUEQ01. Next base: position 11,170 of record CAIUEQ010000138.1, read on the forward strand.
TATCTTTTAATGCTGGAATTAGAACTTTGATTGACTCGGCTTCTGCAATATTTTTTGCCCTCATTAACTCGCCAATTCTTTTAGCAGCATCATTTTCTTCAGCAAGAATATTTTCAACTTGTTTTTGAATAGAACGCTTTTGTTCATCAAGTTGTATGATGAGGTCTACACTTTGATCGGCATTTTTAAAGTGCTTTTTTACCAAACGTTTCTTAACGTCAGCAATATTTTCGCGGATATAATTTATTTGTAACATGAGATTGTATTCAGTGGTTTTATTAGGATTTCAATTCGCAAAGATGATGTTTTTGTTTTTTGAAACAATGAAAATTTTGTCAGTTCGAGCGAAGTCGAGAACATGTTGAATAAGAGTTTAATGCTTCTAATGGCAACGTCTTGCTTCTCGACTCCGCTCGAAGTGACATCACTATAAGATTTATTGTTTCAACTTAGTTTTCCTTTTCTCATCCAAGACTTTTTTTAATGAATCAACTTGTAACTACATCACAGGCCGTTGTTGTTCAATTGTTGGTGTTGATCTTTGTTTTGCCGGAGTTGAACAATTTATTGAAAACAAAAGATATAAATTCCCTTCCTAATAAGGAAGGGTTAGGGTAGGTGTAAAAACAAATGGATTTATTGTT